>NZ_NCWQ01000150.1:0-5156 GCF_002156885.1 Flavobacterium sp. AJR
CTCGCAGTTTGTGCCTCTTAAATAATTTAGAACTTGATTTTCAAAATCTTTTACTAAACAATCAGCAGCTTTTAGTTCTAATATAATTAAATCTTCTACAATTAAGTCAGCATAATATTCTCCAACTTCTATTCCTTTGTAATAAACACTAATTTTCTTCTGAGCTTCAACTTTAAATCCTTTGTTTTTTAATTCTAAATACAAAGAATTTTGATAAACTTTCTCCAAAAAGCCATGTCCCAATTCATTATAAACTTCATAAAAAGTTTTAATTATTGAATCTGTTAACTGTTGATGCAGTAATTTCATGTTTTAATAAATTTGCTATTATTTGAATGAAATATAGTATAAATTTATTAATTGTAAGATTTAAAAATGAAATTTTTAAAAAGAGATTATGTAAGTTTTATATAACAATCATATTCATATAAAATCTGTTTTTATCCGCGTTTTTGCTTTAGCAAATCCGCATCATCCGCGTTACTTTTTTAGACAATCTTTATTCTTGTTCTTCGAAGTTGTCGTAGTACGTGAAATCCTTGGTTATTAATCCGTTTTCGATGGTAAAGATGGTACAAATTGGTAATTCGAAAGTCGAATCATCTTCAGCTGTTCCGCTAGAAACAAATTCTATGATTACGTGTTTTTCTCCTGATGGATATACTTGTATCACTTTATCTTTTAAGTCTGGAAAAATCTGGTTTAACTCGCTGTATTTTTTTTCTATCTCGGCACGAGTTTGTTTTACAATTCCAGGTCCTAAAGACGGGTCTTTAAACTCGGCGGTTGGAATATACATTTCGGACATTTTTTTCCAATCGTGATTGTTAAAATGGGTAAAATACTGTTTGACTAATTCGGTGTTTTTAGAATCCATATTTTGTGGGTTTTGGTTGTTACATGATATTAATGATACAATTGTTATTAGAACTATGATTACTTTTTTCATAATTATGTTTTTTTAAATTGTTATTATTTTACAAAGAACCTTATAATAATTCCACACAAAATATGGACTTACCTATGCGTATTGATGAGGTATTATTAGGGAGTTTAAAGCCCTACAAAGTCTTCACTTTTCGGGAAGATGCTCAATGCTTCTATTGCGATTGATGGAGTAGGAGAAGCTAGTTTCCTTAGTTTGGTGTCCATCCATGCACCATCGACAGTAATGGTTGCACAAAGTTTCCCTTCTTCATTGATAAATTCATGTATAATTGACCAGCGTGATCCATCAGGTTTCATCTTTGATGTTTTGGTATGAATGAATATTTTATCCGAAAGTTTTATTTCTTTTCTAAAAATACATTCTTCTCTAAAAAGCACAGGACCAAAGCTTTGTTGTTGCATTACTTTTAAAGTCAAGCCTAATTGTTCTAAAATTTCGATACGGTGTTGTGCTCCAAAATCATAATAAGCACTATGGCGTAAGTGAAAATTAGGGTCTAGATCAGACCAACGGAAAGACAATTCTTTGCTAAATGAAACCATTTTAATTCTATTTTATAGTTATTTTCGATGTATTGCTAATAATCAATCGATTATTTGAAGAAATACAATTTTTTTGAGAATCGAAAATACGAATAAAAATTGAATAGCTATTGCTATGGTAGTTAAAGTATAATTAATGGAAAATGATTTTATGATATTATTTTTATAGCTGTTTATTGCCAATACTAAACAGTTTTTTTATCACAAATTGTATGAATTTCTACGAATTAATTTTATTAATGTAGTATTCTGTTTTTAATAAAATTCGGTAGTAAATGGTTTGAAATCCTGTAATTTTGGCAATGGTCGTATTAGGATTTTCTTTTGGCTTTTGGTAGGTTTTTCATTGCTATCATCGTAATGCTCGCTTGTGCTTACTCGTATTCCGGTTGATAAATTAAAATCGACCATTCCCATTGTTCCTTGTCCATCTGAATATACTTCTGAAAAACCGATTAACTCGAAATTAGTATTCTGATAGCGAAATTTATGTTCGAAATTGCCTCTTGTCAGCTCGTTTTTAATAGTTAAGATTCCTTTTTCGATAGTGATATCATAAAAAGAATTCCCATTGTAATATCCGTTTTTGCCTTCTGGATATTGTGGGTCAATGGCTTTTATTGTTGAAACTATTAACTTAAAAGTACCGTTGGGTTGAGCAAAGAATATGCTTAGTTTATAAGGAGCTTTTGGGTTTATGGTATCTTGAGTTACAACAACTAAATCGGCTAGATTGTCTTTGTTCAAATCTCCTTTTACTTTTTTTATTTGAACAACAAAGTTATCTTTTTGACTCCTTTTTTGAGCTATCAATGATGATGAAATGAAAATAAAAAGAAGTAATACTATTTTGTTCATAGTGTTTTTGTAGAATGGTTTTATTGTAATAACCTGTTGGTTGAGATTAGTTTAAACAAATAGAAACATAAATATTTATCTATGTTTCTATTTGTAGATGTCATTTTTGCGATTTATACTCAACGGTTTGTAGTAAAAATATTCTATATTATTATGGTTCGTCACACTCTGAAGTTACTTTTATAAACAGTTTGGCAAATTCTTTTGCCATAGTACCATCATCATTTATCTTGAATGCTGCGGCATTAGCGCAATTCCACCAGCCATAGGTCATTAATTCTATTTTAGCATTTAAAACTCTGTCTTTAGAATTGTATTTCTCCAGATGTCTTTTCATAAAATCTTCTGGACTACCATTATTCTTTTTTTGCTTTTCAGCCAAATTATTCCAGGTTTTCAGCATTAAAATGGAATCATTAGAAGTTAATGCTTTTGTATATTCTGTACAATTTTTAGAGAATCGGTTGTTAAGTAAGACTGAAGGATTGGAATAGGCCTCGATAGCTATTTTTGTTAGTTCGTATGTGTCCTTTAATTCATGTAACTTCTCCGCTTTTATTTTTTCCCAATACGGTGATGAAATCATTTTTTTGTTATAAAAAGCTTTTTTCTCATTGTATTCTGCGGTTAAATCAGAAAGGCTTAGTTTATCGATTTCGGCTTGAGAACTCGGGGTTGAATTGGTACTTAAACTGCCGCCTGAATTAGAAAACCATAAATCGTAGGTGTTCTTTAATTCTTCTTCGGTGTATTTTTCTGAGTCATATGTTCCTGTATTGGCACATAGTTCGGTATCCCATTTAAAAACGGCAGTTTTACCGCTAGTGGTACTGTTTTCTGTAGTAGAGGTTGTGGTTTCTTGTTCTGTTTCTTCTGTTTCTTCTGTTTGTTTTTTTTGCTTATCGGAGCAAGATAATAAGAGTATTGAACTTAAAAATACTAATAGGGTTTGTTTCATTGGGTAATAATTAAATATAAAACTTGGCTTTTAATAATTCGAATTTAATACTATTTTTAATATCCTTTATCATTATAGATATTGAATTTTTCAAACGAAATTTCTCCAAAGTCTTTTACTGTTTTTAGTTTCTCATAATCAACAACTAAGGCTTCGGCATTTTTATCGTTACCGTCATTAAGTTTGTAGTTTATATAATGGTCTTTGTACAGAAACCAATTGTTTTTGACTTTATTATATTTAAAAGTAGTAACATTTTCCCAATGATGACCTCCTGAAACGCCATGTTCTATAGAGAAATAACCATTTTTTATTGTTATTCCTGTAAATGGATCTCCAAAAAGTCCGCCACAATCTATGCAATACACGGCATTATCATTTTGATACGCTAGTTTGTAAGTACCGTCTTTTTGACCTAACAAGATAAGTAATGGTCTTTTGTCGGGTTTGTTTTCGGCATAGTTAGAGGTTGATGCTTCGCTGGTTTTGCGTAGAACTAAAATAGCATCGGTATATGGGTCAAGATTAAGATTTCCTGATTCGATGCTTATAACACTATATTCTTTTGGCACAAAAGCTTTTAAATCTTGATCTAAACTATCAATGGAGTCATTAAATGTTTGATGCTTTTCTATCGAATCAGATTTAATTTCTTCTTTTTGAATAGAGTCAGTGTTATTCTCTAACTTATCGATTGTTTTTTCTTTTGTGGCGTGATTGCAAGAGAAAAGTAATATTGATGCTAGTAGGAGGTATGCGGTATTTTTCATTGTTTTATCAATTTCTATAATTCTAAGAAAAGTTTAAGAGGTTGTCTAAATTATGCCAGTCATGATAACAGTTATTTTTGCAATATGTATTTCTTCTTTCGGTATCTGCGATTTTAAATACCGAAATTAATGTAATAAAAGTTTTTTTTATTTCATAATCTGGAAGTAATTCAATCTTATCCAAAGCAACTTTTAGGTTTTTATAAGTTTTTAAAAGTACAATAGCAGTTGCCGTTGGTTTTAAAGGTATTAATTGAATTGCTTTATTGAATGTTTCTTCGGTAGGATGAGATTGTATTAAACATTGACCTGTCCATCTAATAATTTTTTTTTGAGTTTGAATTTCAAGATTGCCAAACCAATCCAAAATTTGCTCAAGATTGATTTTTTCTTGAGCAAACTTATTTATCATTACGTCTCTTACTGTAAGCAATTTTATTATTTTAAGAATATTGTTTTATTTTTTCTTGATTTCTTGGGCTATTTTAAGAATATCCCACCATTTTTTCTCAGAACTTGGTTTTGGATTGTCTAAAATAGTTTCTCCGTTAAAGTCTAAAATGTATTCATTTGATTCGAAGTCGAATAAATGAATTTGATTATTTTCTATACTAAATTCTGTTTTTCCTTCTTGATTTACCCAGATATTTCTCCCTCCAAAACTCCATATTATTTCTCCACTCTTGCTTATTCTTTTGATGTCGAGTTCTCCGTGGATAATAAAATCATCTTCGACTTTATGAATTGAAAAATTGGTTATAAAATCTATTTCTTTGCGCCATATTAAATCTAATGTTGGAATTTCAAGACAATATACTTTGTTGCAAACGCAAATCCAGATTTTGTCTTCTTCGATTACAAATGATTTTTCGGTTATTGCTGTTGCTCCACCGCTTTCGCAAATTATGGCACTTGCAATTTCATTATCGGATTCTTTAATAATAATTCCGCATTTACTTGTTGGGTAAAACCGATCTTCATTATTTTTTCCAGGAAAGAAAACTGTATCGTAAACTTTTAAATTATCAGCCGAGTTTATCGTGTAATTGCTGTCGTTTATGACTTCGATTTGATAATTT
>NZ_NCWQ01000151.1:0-5149 GCF_002156885.1 Flavobacterium sp. AJR
ATTAAGTAATTAAGAAAAGTTAAGTATTCGGGACGAGAAGAAATCCGTGTTTATCCGTATTTTCGCTTTAGCGAATCCGTTTAATCCGTGTGTCATTTGCGCTGAATTTTCACCATTAAGTAATTAAGAAAAGTTAAGTATTCGGGACGAGAAGAAATCCGTGTTTGTCTGTGTTTTCGCTTTAGCGAATCCGTTTAATCCGTGTACCATTTGCGCTAAATTTTTTACCGTCGAGTAATTAATTAAGAAAAGTTAAGTAAGCCCCAAACTTGTCTTTCCTGTAAAAATGAATAATGTGTTTAATCCGCGTTACTTTGGCAAAGAGTTAAACCAGATAGAAGCTGCAATACATAATAAGTTTAGGTTTTGGAATTTTTATTTTAAATTGAAATCGACAATTTGTAATTTGTCACATTATAATTTTATCTTCGCAGCTGCGTTTTAGTAAAAGGTAAAAGCAATATATAAAGCATGCTAAAAAAACTGGGATTCTTTTATTTATTTACTTTTTGTACTGTTTCCTACGGGCAAATAGGAGGTAAGTATACCTATCAGTTTTTAAATCTAATGCCTTCGCCTAGACAAGCCGCTTTAGGAGGTAAAGTAATCACCATTTATGACGACGATGTAAACCAGGTATTGTTTAATCCTGCGACTTTAAATCAGGATATGAGTAATCGTCTGGCATTAAATTATGGAAGTTATTATGGCGAAGTAACTTATGGTAGCGGTTCTTACGCATATACATATGATCAGCATTTGCAAACTTTTCAGGCAGGCGTAAGTTATGTCAATTACGGAAATTTTGACGGATATGATGAGAATGGTCAAGCAACTTCGGATTTTACAGGAAGTGAAGCTGCACTATCTTTTGGGTACGCCTATAATATTCCATATACAGACATTCATATTGGGGCAAATGCCAAGCTGATTTCTTCAACTCTCGAGAGTTATCATTCTTTTGGTGGAGCTCTGGATTTAGGAATGATTTATATCGACGAAAAAAATGATATAAACTGGGCTTTAGTCATCAGGAATATAGGAACTCAATTTAGTACCTATTCAGGAATTCACGAGAAATTGCCTTTGGAGGTAATTGCAGGGGTTTCGCAAGAATTAGAAAATGTGCCTATTCGATGGCATCTTACATTAGAGAATTTACAGCAATGGAATCTTGCTTTCTCTAATCCAGCACGAGCAGAAACCGGTATTGACGGAACTACAACCGAAGAAAATGTATCGTTTTTTAATAATGCATTACGCCACATGATTTTTGGGGTTGAACTTTTCCCTAAAAGAGCGTTTAATTTGCGACTGGGATACAATTTTAGGAGAGGCGAAGAATTGCGAATTCTAGAGCAGCGTAATTTCTCTGGAATGTCTCTAGGTTTCGGACTAAAATTAAATAAATTGAAATTTAATTATTCCTATTCTAGATATAGTTTAGGAGCAAACACAAATCTTTTTGGGTTAACAATTAATTTTCAGGACTAAAAATAAAAATAATTAGAATTACTATCTTTAAACATTAAAATCGATATTTTGAAAAAAATAACAATAGCTATCGACGGATTTTCGTCAACGGGAAAAAGTACTTTGGCAAAACAATTAGCAAAAGAGTTGGAATATGTATATGTAGATACTGGTGCAATGTACCGTGCAGTAGCGCTTTATGCTATGAAAAACGGATATATAAATGCAGATTCTTTTGATAAAGAAAAGCTTGTTGCTAGTTTACCTTCTATACAATTGGTTTTTCAATTTAATGCCGATTTGGGTTTTGGAGAAATGTTTTTGAATGGAGAAAATGTAGAAAAAGAGATTAGAACAATCGAGGTTTCTAGTTTTGTGAGTAAGGTTGCCGAAGTTTCTCAGGTGCGTTCTAAACTTGTAGAGCAGCAACAAGAAATGGGAAAAAATAAAGGTATCGTTATGGATGGCAGGGATATAGGAACTGTAGTTTTTCCAGATGCCGAACTTAAAGTATTTATGACAGCAAGCGCAAGTACACGTGCACAAAGACGTTTTGACGAATTGCAACAAAAAGGAGATGATGTATCTTATGAAGAAGTCTTGAAAAACGTTGAAGAACGTGATTATATCGATACACACCGTGAAGATTCGCCATTGGTAATTGCCGATGATGCTGTAGAGATAGATAATTCCTACCTAAATAAAGAAGAACAATTTGCAGCCGTTATGGAATTAGTGAATGATGTTGTAAAAACAGCTTAATTCTTTGCAGATTTCATTTTAAATAGTAGTTTTACCGCCTAATTTTATTTTAAAGACAATTCATCATATGGGAATTAAAAACAGATTGATTATAATGAGCTTTCTTCAGTTTTTTGTTTGGGGAGCGTGGCTTATTACAATCGGAAATTATTGGTTTGGAACAAAAAATTGGGAAGGAACTCAATTTGGTCTAGTTTTCGGAACCATGGGAATTGCTTCTTTATTTATGCCAACCCTTACAGGAATTATTGCTGACAGATGGGTAAACGCCGAAAAATTATATGGTGGTTTACATATAGCATATGCTTTAGTTTTGTTTGGAATAGCGCAAGTTACAACTCCAGATCTTTTTATATATGTTATGCTTGCTGCAATGTGCTGCTATATGCCTACAATTGCATTGAGTAACTCCATCTCATATACTTCGCTTAAATTAAATAATAAAAATATTGTAAAAGATTTTCCACCCATTCGTGTATGGGGAACAATAGGTTTTATTGTTGCAATGTGGATTACCAATCTTAGCGGAAATAAATCAACAGAATATCAATTTTATATTGCCGGAATTGCGGCATTGATATTAGGGGTATATTCGTTTACCTTACCTAAGTGTAAGCCACAACGTTTAACGAAAGAAAATGCTACATTAACAGAAACATTAGGATTAGAAGCGTTTAAGTTATTTGCTAATTATAAAATGGCTTTATTCTTCGTGTTCTCTATGTTTTTAGGAGGAGCTTTGCAACTTACAAATGCTTACGGAGATGTTTTCCTTGATGAATTTAAGCATTTTCCTAAATATGCCGATTCATTTGTAATCCAGTATTCTACAATTATCATGTCGATTTCTCAGGTTTCTGAAACCTTGTTTATCCTGGCAATTCCATTTTTCTTAAAGCGTTTTGGTATCAAACAAGTAATGCTTATTAGTATGCTTGCTTGGGTATTGCGTTTCGGATTATTTGCTTTTGGAGATCCTGTAAATGGCTTATGGATGATTATTATGTCATGTGTAGTTTACGGAATGGCGTTTGACTTCTTTAATATCTCAGGTTCATTATTTGTAGAAAGTAATACGGATTCTAAAATACGTTCTTCGGCACAAGGGTTATTTATGATGATGACCAATGGTGTTGGGGCAATTCTAGGAAGTTTAACTTCGGGATGGGCAATAGATAGATTCTTTACAAAATCATTTAAAAACTCATCTGAATTAGCTGGATTTCTGCAAACAGATGCTGCAAATCCTAAGATGTTAGAATTTGTAAAAAGTCATGGAAATACTGTTTCTGCCGATGGTATTTTTGGTAGTGAAATTTTAATGAAAGACTGGCATAACATCTGGTTGTCTTTTGCAGCTTATGCCTTGGTTATTGCGATTGCTTTTGCTATTTTATTTAAGCATAAACATGATCCAAAAGAATTTGAAAATATGAGTCATTAAGAACTTATTGATATATTTTAAAATCCCGTTTTCTAGTTATAGAAAACGGGATTTTTGTTTATTTGTGTTATTCAAAATTATATATTTCACCCCAACGACGCAATCAGGTTATCAACCTGCTTTTTTTGTTCAGCATATTTTTGTTGCAATTCTGAGCCTTCTCCCATTCGGTTGTAGTATTCCAGGCCTTTGTTGGCGAAGAACTTTTTGTGAAAGTTGGATATTTCGGGTAGGTTTGGAAACAGAATATTAAAATTCATTTCGTAATAAGCCTGCCATTCTCGTTCGTTTTTATCTAAAATATATGGTTTTATAGTTTTTTGGTTTACATGAACCATTTCGTGAGCTATAAGAGTGAGCATTAATTCTAGAGGGAACTCAAATGTGTTTTCTGGAATTCGGATGATTTGTGTTTTTCCAAAATCACCTTCGGTAGTCATTAGGATAAAACTAGGTTCGGCTTTTTCTCTAAATTCAAATCCTTTTAAGTTAGAATTATTGAGGTTATATTTTTTTAAAAGCCAATAAACAGCATTGATAACTTGTCCGTTTTTATGGAAAGTATCAATTTTTAGTTTTATTTCTTCGAGTGTCATTGCCATAAGGTAAAAGTAAGGAAATTATGTTTTAAACTTTTTTGAAGATTCTGTTTTTGAACTTGATAGTAAAAAAGACGAATACAATGTAGATAAGGAAATAAAAAGCAATTTTCTGATTAGTTTCTATTTCTTCTGAAACGTCAATTATTGTTTGACCTTCAGGAGCATATTTTACAGTGTCTTTGTTTAGATACCATACGTTAAGGGAGTCCATGTGGTTGGTCATGTATTCATTTATATACTCATTGGATGAATTATAGTCAAAAAGAATCCCTTTTGTGTCTTGTACGCTCAAATAGGATCCTTTATTAAAGTAATAAAATGTACTTGATGAAGTAGAAGAACTTCTTCCGCTTCTAGTATTAGATATTACTGAAGAATCTATTTTTACTTTAAGCTTCTTGAATTCATTTTCGTGTTTGATAATCTTGTAATTATTTGAAAATTCAAATATAAATAAGAACATCATTAATGTTGAAACGGAAAATAAAGCCATTATTGCAATTGCCAGAAAGCTAGGTTTGGAATTTTCTTCTGATTTCATTTAAAAGGTTTTATTGGCAAATATAAAATGTAATGAATAATGATATAGTTGTAAAACAGAATATTCAAAATTAAATTTTATTGAAAATCTGTTAAGTTTGATTTTAACCTTTGTCAAAGTTTGAAACCAAGGCTGTAAGGAACTTTAGTAAAAAATATTATTTTTATTTTCGTATATCTTTAAACATATCATGAAATGCAAATCAGAACAGATGTGAGAGAAATATTAAGTTATATCTCAGATGATCAACTTGATTTTTTTGCTCGAGAAACTATGGTTGATTGGAATGCTAAAAAATTAAAAGGTAAGGAATTATTTAAACTTTGT
>NZ_NCWQ01000152.1:0-5128 GCF_002156885.1 Flavobacterium sp. AJR
AAATATTTAATTTTATTTAAAAAATGTGTTACATTTGGCAGATAACATTAACAATTGAGATTATGAAAAATACACAATTATTATTCGGAATAGCATTTGTTGCGATGGGATTTGTTTCATGTAAAGATGAAAAAGCAGCACAAGCAGAAAAAACTATTGATACCTATGTAGCGTATGTAGATTCAATAAAAAATGTAACTGTAGAAAATGCTAAAACCAATTGGAACACAATTGAAGACAAGTATAAAATAGAATCTGAGAAAGCAGAATTGGCTTTGGCTGACATCAAAGAAAATGCAAAAGCTCAGGAAAGAATTGAAGCTAGTAAAGCTAAATATGAGGCTTTTAAAGCAGAACTTACCGCCCTTACTGCCCCAAATCCAAAACAAAAAATGCGTGATGCTTTATTTGGAGAAGGAAAAATTGGAAATGACATGAATTTTGATTGGGTAAATGCCAAAAATATTCTTAGTGTTTATCAACAATTTGTAGATACTGCCCAAAAGAATAAAGACAGTTATTCCCGAGAAGATTGGGATGAAGTTAAAATGATGTACGAAGCACTAGATAGTCGTAAGAATACTGTTGAAAAAGAAGGACTTACGGCTGAAGATAATAGAAAAATTGCTGGGTTGAAATTGAAGTTTGCACCAATGTATACATTAAATAGAATGGGGGCAAAATCTGAAGAAACCGCTGAAGCAAAAAAGTAAGTTAATTGAGTATTTTATATTAGAATTAGGTTGAATTTTGAATTTTGAATGAAATGGCAGTCAGGAATGATTGCCATTTTTTTATACCCTGATAATAAAATGTTCTTTTTCTTGTTCGCGTCTAAAAAATACGAATCCCCATTGAAACGTATCGATGGTAACTTTTACTCTTGGATGATTTTTTATGATTCCCCAGGCTTCTTCCATTTCTGGAGACCAATGAATGTCATCAAAAATCCAAACGGTATCATTAGTAATTGTTGGAAGTAAAGACTCAAAATAATCTAAAGTTGCTTTTTTAGAATGATTGCCATCAAAATAAACTAATTGATAATTAGTAGTTGATAATTGATAATTGTTCAGATAACTTTCAAATTCGGTTACAATCGATTCTACATTACTACAATTAAATTGTTGCAACCCGTTTCTGGCTACCAATGCTGTTGCAAAGCAACCTTCGAGTGTTGTAACTTTTGCTTTTGGAGCGCCTAAGGCTAGGGCAGAGGTTGCTAATCCTAAAGAAGTTCCTATTTCCAGAATAGCGTCTGGTTTAAAGTAAGCTGTAATTCGGAATAGTAATTTTGCTCGTTTTGGAGAAATTCCGGCTGTTGAAGCAATTTTCGAGATTTGCCTTGTGTTGCTTTTAAAAACTCTGGAACCAGCGCCAAAATCAGTCACTTCGATCGTATTTTTATTTTGTAAAAAGGATTTGCGATAATTTTTAAGAATCGCATATTCGGGTTTTGTTTTTCTGTCATAAAAACATTTAGTCAATAAATTAAACACAAAAGGCGAATGCACAGCATGTTCATTTTTGGAATTCCAAAGGAATTTAAGGTATGATTTTATTTGAAATAACATAAGGGGTTTTGCAAAGTAGGTGCGAAGATACAAAAAAGTCGAAAGTCTAAAAGTCAAAGGTCATAAAGTTAGAAGTGAAAGGGGAGAAGTTGGAAATAAAAAGTGGAGACTTTATGACTTTCAAACTTTCGACTTTCAGACTATAAAAAGCCTATATTTGCGCACTTTTAAAATTGAGCTAATAGTAATACGCATTTTTTATGATGACGAAGGAAGAAATAGAAATTAAGAATACAATAACTTCGGAAGAAATAGACCGATGCATTGCTGTTTTGGCACAATTAAATACTGATACAGATCAAATATTTGATATTCCTAAAGAGCAAAGAATTGCATTGCTTAAAGAAGCAGGTATGTTTTCCAGACCAGACAGAGGTGAGTTCTCCCGACGAATTAAAGACGGGAAGGAAGCTGCCAAACGTAAAAAGGAAAAGAAAGATAAAACGGCTCGTAAAGAAACTGGAATTCGTCATGCTCGTGAAGCAAGTATATTTGTTGCGCCAAAATTATTGGCTTATAATGATCTTGCTCATAAGGAACAATTGGAACTAGAAACGCCTAGAAATTGTTATGTATGTAAAACGGGGTTTACAAAGATGCACCACTTTTACGATACTATGTGTACTGATTGTGGCGATTTTAATTATGCTAAACGTTTCCAGACCGCAGATGTAAAAGGGCAAGTAGCTGTTATAACGGGCTCTCGTTTAAAAATTGGGTATCATATTACTTTGATGCTTTTGCGTGGTGGAGCAACTGTTATTGCGACAACTCGTTTCCCTGTAGATTCTGCCCTGCGATTTTCTAAAGAAGAAGATTTCATGGAATGGGGACATCGCTTAAAAATTCACGGATTAGATTTACGACATATTCCTAGTGTGGAGATTTTCTGTAATTTTATTGAGCAAAAGTACGAACGATTGGATATTCTTATCAATAATGCTGCGCAAACAGTGAGGCGTCCAGCTGGATTCTATACGCATTTAATGGAAAACGAAGAGCGCGCCATAAGTTCTTTGCCTAAACAAGCGCAAGAATTATTACTTGATCATACCAATTGTTTGGATGAATTAAAGGTATTGACTTCGGGAGCTTCTTCTAATCAAAATATGCCAGTAACATGGCATGGACCTGAACCAGGAATTGGTTTACGTGCTTCGGCTAAATTATCTCAGATTCCTTATTCTTTTGATAATGCGCTTGTAGCAAATGAAGTTTTTCCGGAAGGAGAACTCGATGCCGATTTACAACAAGTAGATTTACGTAAAACAAATAGCTGGCGTTTAAGATTGGGACAAATAGAAACGACCGAGATGATCGAGGTTCAATTGGTGAATTCTGTTGCACCTTTTGTTTTATGCAATCGCCTTTCGGAAGTAATGAAGAAAGACAATACGGGTAAAAAACACATTATAAATGTTTCGGCTATGGAAGGGAAGTTTCATCGCTTTTTTAAAGAAGACCGTCACCCACATACCAATATGGCAAAAGCGGCTTTGAATATGTTAACGCATACCTCATCGGGAACATTGGCAAAACATGGTATTTTTATGAACGCTGTAGATACAGGTTGGGTAACCGACGAAGATCCTGCCGAATTAGCCAAAAAGAAACAAGAATTAGAAGATTTTCAGCCACCGCTTGATATTGTAGATGGTGCGGCACGTGTAATGGATCCTTTATTCGACGGAATCAATACAGGAAAACACTGGTGCGGAAAATTCTTAAAAGACTATAATCCGATTCCTTGGTAGAATTAGTTTTCAGTCTCGGTCACAGTCTCAGTTTTTTACTTCATAATGAAAAAGCCACAACAGAATTAAATTTTGTTCTGGCTTTTTGCTTGAATAGATGATGCTATCTAAATTACAATTTGTTATTTTTTGATTTCCAGTTTCATTTTTAAAATAGGATACTCTTTTTCTTCATCATCTTTATCAGTTCTGTCGTATGGTAGAAAACCAAATTTGGAATAAAAATTAATCGCATTATGATTTTGTTCGTTAACATCAACTTTGTTAACATCAAGTTCATTGATAGCAAAATTCATTAATGTTTTGCCAAGTCCTTTTCCTATATGTTCTGGAGCTAAAAATAACATCTCGATTTTATTCTCTGCAATACCAATAAAGCCAAGAACTGTATCAGCTTCTGTTAGGCAAAATACGGGGAAAGAGTTAAAATCGATAGATGAAACGATTTTTTTATAATAATCAATATCAGATGGAACTAGGAAATTATGTGTGGCACGAACGGAATTTTCCCAAACAAGAATCATCTGTTCTTTAAATTTATCATTGTAAGGTTGTATTTCAGTCTTCATTTTATGTTTTTAGAATAGTTGTTTTATAAAATAAAACCACAACAGAATTAGATCTTTGTTGTGGTTTTGTTATTTAATTAAAGCTAGGCTTTTAGTATTTTTTTCAGAGTTTAATAAATAAACAGTGAAGCAGTAACTTAGTTTATTGAAATTAATTTAATGTCAAAAATAAGTACAGAACCACCTGGGATAGAACTATAATCATTGTCTCCGTATCCTAAATGAGCAGGAACGATAAGTGTACCGCTGCCTCCAGTTTTAAAATAAGGAATACCTTCTGTCCATCCTTTAATAACTTGATCTAAGCCAAAAGAAATTCCAGCGCTACTTTCGTCAAATACTTTTCCATCGATAAATGAGCCTTTATATGTTACAGTTACATTAGAGGTTGGGGTTGGCTGTGCTCCAGTTCCAGGTTCGTTAATTACATAATACAAACCAGATTCAGTTCTATGTGCATCCAATTTATTTTTAGCTACATAATCTTTGATTTGTTGCTCATTTTTGGCAACATTGTCAACTACAACATCAGTATTTTCTGTTTTTTTGTTTTTAGCACAAGAGATAAAAAGTGTTAAGGCTAATAATGCAGGTATAAGGTGTTTCATGGATTGTGTTTTTTTAAGGTGTAAATATAATATAATTTTAGTCTCAGTTTTCAGTCTCAGTCTCAGTGTTATTATAAGTAATTATTTTACTATTTACTAGTAGTTTAATATTGACTATCTAGTGAGAACTGAAAACTGCGACTTAATACTAAATCACGCAGCCAAATTTGCCAGGATTGTTTATCATGTAATTAATTAGTTTTCCAATTTCAATGCTTCTATCGTTTAAATTATCAAATGTTTCTTTGTTTATGTATTTGCATTGTAAACAAAACTGTAGCCAAACATTTGTTTCGGAGTTTTCAGCATCGCTATCAGTGAGTTTGCTTATAAAATGATTGACATATCTTCTTTTTCGATATGATTCGGAAATATTAGCAGATACGCTTCTGGATGAACGGCGTATTTGGTCAGTAAGGGAATATTTTTCTTCAGAAGGAAATGATTTTGATAGTTCAAATATTTCCATTGCGAGTTGAAATGATTTTTGATATGCTAATAATTCTTTAAATCCCATTAATTTAATTTTTACAAGTATAATAAATAAAAATAAGATAAAACTTTCAAATTTATTTAAAATGAAGCTTTGAAAACCTTAAGTTGAAAAATAAAACAAAAAAGCC
>NZ_NCWQ01000153.1:0-5091 GCF_002156885.1 Flavobacterium sp. AJR
TTTTACAAAGTGGAGATTATAACACTTTAACAGAAATAATTTATGAGTTAAATTACACCAAATTAAGCTATTTCTGCACAAAATATTATGACCTTTTTCATAGAAAACCTTCTGAGGATTTTATTAAAAAAAAGAAACAAAAAAACTTTGCTGTTCTTAGACCAGATACTTATCTGTAATTATACAAGTACTACTCTTTCTTAGATAAACTAAAAAGAGTAGTATTTTATATTATCTCCTTTTCAATACTTATCTAGCAGTTCAATTTAATCTTTTAGTTTATTCTGTGTTTTACAGACATTGCTATTTATTTCATAATCAATCATTACCATTCTCTCCAAATATCCGAAATCCCTTTCCCGTTTGCATAAATTTCAGGATTAAGACCAGCAACTAAAGTTATTTCATCCACCAAGTCACATAAATCTTCACTTACACCAAAATCGAATAATCCTTTCTCATCATTAAGTCGATTGAGTGAATTAATAATAATTTCAAACAATTCAATTTTATTTAATTCTGATGCTTTTTCTCCTAGTAAGCATAGTTTACCTAATAAATAGTCAAAAATGGCTTTTATAACATCACAATTCTCTTGAGTATATTGGCTCAATCCCTTTATCATTTTTATCCTCTGTATCTGCCGAAAAATTATCTATCCATTCATCAAATGGATAATTATCCTTGATTTTATTTAATTTTTTCTGATAAGTCATTATACTTTTTTTTACTCAATTTAAATCTTATTGATTTATGCATCTCATATGATCAAAACAAAAAAGTGGATATCATTATGATATCCACTTTTTTTAAAACATATTCCTATTCAAATACCTTATTCGTGATGAAAAGAAATAATGAACTCTGAACGTCTGTTTAATTGATGTTGTTTCTCAGAACATTTTACACCATCAGCACATTTATTTATCAATTGAGTTTCACCATAACCTTGGCCTGTAACTCTATCTGCTTTGATTCCTTTACTTACAATATAATTAATAGTAGCTTTAGCTCTTCTATCAGAAAGTTTTAAGTTGTAAGCATTATCTCCACGACTATCTGTATGTGACTTAATATCAACTGTTAATCTTGGATAATCTTTTAAAATTTGCACAACTTTATTCAATTCTTTTTCTGAAGATTTTCTAATATTAGCACCATCTAAGTCAAAATAAATTGGTTGTAAATCAAGAGTTTTTGTTAAATCAGAACCATCAGTAATAGTTTTCCCTCCTTCACCTTCTAACTCTTTTACACTAGGATCAGTTACCAAATATTTATCAATCTCGAAACTTTGATTTTCAAATTTCTTAGGAATAAGTAATTCATGCGTTTGTTGATAATAACCAACTTTATCATAAACTAAAGAATAATCTCCTACTGGTACCTTTAACAAATATTCACCTGCATTATCAGTATAAAACTCATCTACCATTTTCTTATTTGCATCAAGAACAGTAATCTTAACTTTTGGTAACAATTCGTTTTGTTTACTATCGTATACTTTTCCGAAAACAACAAGATCATATTTAACTTTAATCGGTTCTAATTCTGTCAAACCATAAATTTGATCATCATTAGTTCTATTAGATGCAAAGAAACCTTTATGTGTTTCTGGATTAATTACAAAACCAAAATCATCTCCAGGTGAATTAATAGGTTTCCCAACATTCACAATTTTATAAGTATTATCAGTATTTTTGAAAGCTTCAAAAACATCTAAACCTCCAAGTCCTGGATGTCCATCAGATGCAAAATAAAGTTGCCCTGTAGTTGACATAGAAGGAAAAGTCTCTCTTCCTATTGTATTAATAGTTGGTCCCATATTTTTAACTTCACCAAAAGTCCCATTTTCATTGATTGCAACTTCATATAAATCCGTTTGTCCAATAGAACCTGGTCTGTCTGAAGCAAAAATTAAGCTTTTACCATCAGGTCTCAAAGCTGGATGAGCATTTGAAAAAGAATCACTATTAAAAGATAAATCTTCAATGTTTGTCCATTTGTCTTTTACAAGTGTAGCTCTGTAAATTCTAAGACGGTTTGTTTTTGTTTCATCAACACCATATTTATTACCCAAAAAGTTACTTCTGGTAAAATACATTTGATTACCATCTGCAGTAACTACTGCTGTTGATTGATGGAAAACTGAATTTACTTTTCCATTCATTCTTTTAGCATCAACTAAATCTCCATCATCAGTGATTGTAGCTTCATAAAGTTTGAAAAAAGGTTTTTTATTCCATCTGTCTTTCATTCTCTCTACAACATTTGTATCTCTTGCAGAAGTAAAAATAACCTTATTGTCTTTATAAAAAGATACTCCATAATCAGGCATATTAGAGTTAATACTAACAGGTTTAATTGTAAAACGATTCGACTGTTTTTCAATATTCTGTAAATACTCAGTACCAGCTGCAATTGCTTGTTGTCCTGATTTACTATTAAGCTCTTTTATGATTTTTGATGCCTCTTCAAATTGTCCATTAGATTTTAGACACTGCGAATATCTAAATAACTGGTCATTTGTGAAAACGTAATTGTCTTTTAATTTTGCTATCTGATTATAAGACTTTAGAGCATTCTTGTAATCACCATTAAAAAAGTAAGAATCTCCTAATTTTGCATAAATTCCAGAAGAACCAAATTCTTTTTTAACTAGTTTATCAAATAAGTCGCTTGAATTTACGTATGCATATGCTTGTTTATCGTAATTTTTTTCTGCTCTATTAACTAATCTGTCTTGCGAATAAGAATTATGCAGACCAAATAATACTATCCAAAGTAAAAAGTATTTTTTCATATGTATTTTTGTAATCATTATTAAAAGAATCTCGGATTAATCATTCGTTTGTTTGACTTATTGAAAAGATCAAATCTTAAGAAAAATTCATGTGAACCTGAATTATAATTTCCTAGGTTTGTAGTTTCATAATCATACGCATATCCAACCTGTATACCATCTGTTACCTGGAAACCAGCCAATCCACTTACACTGGCATCTACACGGTATGCAGCTCCAATTGTAAATTTATTATTAATTAAGAAGTTTGCAGATACATCGACAGCTATCGGAGCTCCCGATACAAATTTTGCTAAAACTGCAGGTTTAAATCTTAAGTATGGATTAATATCAAATACATATCCTGCAATACCATAAAAATGCGATTTTGTAGTATAGACAGATGATGAAACATCATCAAAAAAATCTGTTTTTAATAATTTTGGAACCGATACTCCAACATACCAATTATAGGTATGAACATAAACTCCTGCTCCAACATTTGGTGAAAACTGAGATTCTTTCCCCATTAAATACGGATCCTCTGCATTTTTGATATTTAATTTAGAATAATCTACTACAAAATTGTCAAATCCTCCAGAGATACCAAAAGAAACTTTTAAGTCACCATTATTACCCATAATTGTATAGGCATAATTAAGCATAACTCCAGTATTTTTTGTTGGTCCTATCTCATCGCTTACTACATTTAAACCAATTCCATTAGCATGATACCCCAATGGACTTTGTATAGAAAAATTCATTGTTTTTGGAGCTCCATCAAGACCAACCCATTGCGTTCTGTATAACCCCATTGCACTTACCACTTCCCTTGAACCCGTATATCCTGGATTAAAAGTCATTGTATTGTACATGTATTGTGTATACTGGGACTCTTGTTGTGCCGAAGCATCAAAAATCCCTAACAATACAATTGTTACTATGTAAAAAATCTTTTTCATTAGTTGTAATTATTTTTAATTTAATGATTTTTAATTTAATGATTTTTAATTTTATTGATTATTGATGTATAGGTATCCAGATTTCTCTTTTCCTTCTTCTCCCTTGGTATATCTCAATATATAGAAATAAGTTCCTGTAGGAAGTTTTTCACCTCTATTTACAGTTACACGACCATCAGAGTATCCTCTAAACATCACATCACTCTCATTATATGATTTTGCATCATACACTTTTACTCCCCAACGGTTGTAAATCTCAACTGAATTATCAGGGTAATCTTTAATCCCTTCAATAAGGAAAGTATCATTAACTCCATCCCCATTTGGAGATACAGCATTATAAACAATTACATCATCTTTCACCTCTGTATCTTTAACTAGTGCCATTGTGAAAATTCCATATCCACTAACCTGCGCAGTCAATAATTGAGAATACCCAGCATCTTTACTTGTATTAGGAATAGGTTCACTTACTTCTCCTTTTTCCTCAATCCATTTGGACGAAGCTGTATCCCAACGCACAATAACTACTTTCATTCCTGAAGCAACATCAAGAAACTCATTTGGTGTTGTTTGTGAATCTAACGTAAGAGTTAGTACAATTTTATCAGCTCCTTCATCTTGTGTTACATTCCAATATTCCTTATCATTAATCAATAATATAGAATCCTCTTTACTTGCATGCTTATATTGATTATCAGAATTTTGATGAAAATACTGAGCTGTATAGATATTACCATCACCGGTACCTTCTTTAGCATGAAAAGCAGGTCTAAAAAAAAGATCATTCCCTACTGGAAATTCAAACATACTATTTCCTATTTTCTCTACTTTACCATCAACAAAACTTAAGTCACTAGCATCAGAATGTATGGCATTTTCATTAAAAATCACCCTACTTTCACTCTCCTTATTCTTATCCTCATTAGACACTATTATTCCTGTTAGAAATTCTGCCTTTCTGTTAACTGAAATAATTTGATTCAGACGAAAAGAAACCAATGTATCTGATTGGCTATCAAAAATCACATCTTGAAAATTAGTAATTTTACGCCCTTCAAGCTTCTGAACTTTTTTGCCATTGAAAATAGTTTGTCCATCACTTTTATCACTAAACAACACATCTCCATCATTGTTCCAGTTATCAAAAATGTAAACGATTCCATCATTTGTAAAACCTCCCGAAGGCTTGTTTATATATGGTTCATAAACCGA
This sequence comes from Flavobacterium sp. AJR, assembly GCF_002156885.1. Taxonomy (NCBI): domain Bacteria; kingdom Pseudomonadati; phylum Bacteroidota; class Flavobacteriia; order Flavobacteriales; family Flavobacteriaceae; genus Flavobacterium; species Flavobacterium sp. AJR. Next base: position 4,960 of record NZ_NCWQ01000153.1, read on the forward strand.
TAATATAGTCTTATCATCTACCTTTATGATACCGTCATTAATAAACTGCGCTTGCCCACTTTGAGAAGCCAACAAAACCAGTACAAAACTTAAGATACCACCAGGGTAGCTAACAATTGATTGTTTTGTTTC
>NZ_NCWQ01000154.1:0-4901 GCF_002156885.1 Flavobacterium sp. AJR
TATGGAACCTATTCAACTTATTTCAGACAATTTTATTGAAGAAAATTGTGATTTTAAAAAATTAATCGAAGGACTTCGTGATGGATTTTCGACAGAAAAAATTGAAGTACCTCTTCGGCATCACCATGATTTTTCTAACCCTGAGGAAAACAAAGATTCTACATTATTATTAATGCCCGCATTTCAGCCAGGGAAAGATTTAGGAGTAAAAATTGTTACCGTAAGCCCTAATAACGGTAAGTATGATTTGCCTTCTATACAAGGAACATACATTTATCTAGATGGACATAAAGGGAATATCAAAGCAATTCTGGATGCTAAATCCCTAACAGGTAAAAGAACAGCAGCAACATCGGCATTGGCAAGTAGTTACCTTTCTCGCAAGGATGCTTCGTCTATGCTTATGATAGGAACTGGTGCTTTGGCAATTAATTTAATTCAGGCTCATGCCAGTGTTCGTCCTATAAAACAAGTATATGTGTGGGGAAGAACAATAGAAAAAGCACAAATGGTTTGTGACGCTCTAAAAGGTTTTCCGTTTACTTGTACAGCAGTTTCTACAATCGAAGAAGTAATATCACAAGTTGATATAATTTCTTCGGCAACATTGTCGCCTATTCCGCTTGTGTTTGGTAAATGGCTTAAAGCAGGGCAACATCTGGATCTGGTTGGTGCATATAAAAAGGATATGCGTGAAGCCGATGATGAAGCAATCTTAAAATCGAGTGTGTTTCTTGATACTTATCAGGGTGGATTAAAGGAAAGTGGCGATATTTTAATTCCGTTAACCAATGGGATTATTACAAGAGAATCTATTAAAGCAGATTTATTTGAATTATGTAGCAATAAAAAACAAGGTAGAACATCTGATACTGAAATCACTTTCTTTAAGTCGGTTGGTCATGCTTTAGAAGACCTTGTTGCTGCAGCTTATTTTTATAAAGAGTTTAATTTAAAATCAGAGATAAATGTCTAAAACGTATAGTAATATTTGTAGTAATACAGAATATAAAATAGCATCGAATGCGTTACAAATAAAAACGATTGATATGCATACTGGTGGCGAACCGTTGCGTGTTATTGTTTCGGGTTTCCCAGAACTTAAAGGAAATAGTGTATTGGAATATCGTAGAGATATTAAAGAGAATTACGATTATTTAAGAACTTCATTAATGTTTGAACCTCGTGGTCATGCTGATATGTACGGTTGTATTTTGCTTCCGCCAAATGATGATGATGCCGATTTTGGAATTTTGTTTATGCATAACGAGGGATATAGTAGTATGTGTGGTCATGCTATTATTGCGATAAGCACGCTTGCCGCAAAAATGAACTGGATTACTGTAATAGAAGGCGAAAATGAACTGAAAATAGATGCTCCTTGTGGTAGAATATTCTCTTATGTTACGATTAAAAACGGAGAAGTTACTGGAGTACGTTTTCATTGTGTGCCTAGTTTTGTTGTAGGATTGGATCGTATTGTAGATGTTCCCGGGATAGGAAATGTTGTTTATGATTTGGCTTATGGCGGTGCATTTTATGCTTATGTAGATTTGAGAAAAAATACACATTTAAATTTCGGTTTAACCGAAGAAGATTATCGTACCATTATTCAGAGCGGAATGGATATAAAACATGCTGTTATGAATCAGGATAAAGAAGTTTTACATCCTTTTGAAGATGATTTGAGTTTTCTTTACGGAACAATTTTTATAGATGAACCACAGGATATTGCTAATCATAGCAGGAATGTTTGTGTTTTTGCCGATGGCGAAGTAGATCGTTCTCCAACAGGTTCGGGTGTTTCAGGCAGAATTGCTATCGAGAATGCTAGAAATGCCATAAAACCGAATGAATCTATTACGATAGAAAGTATTACAGGAAGTACTTTTAAAGGTTCGCTTGTTGAGGAAAAAGATTTTGGTCCGTTTCAGGCGGTGATTCCGCAAGTACAAGGAACTGCTTTTGTAACAGGCGTAAATACTTTTATCATAGATCCAAAAGATCCTATGAAAAATGGGTTTATACTTAGGTAGGTTTTTTAAGGTTCAGAGGGACAAAGGTTCAGAGAGGCAAAGGTTTTGAGGAGCTAAGATACTAAGGTTTTGTGAATGTGTGCGAATTAGCGCAATCTTGTCACCCTGACGCAGGAAGGGTCTCCGTGAGTAGCTCCGCAAAGATTGTGGTTAATTTTCGCCACAGATTAAATAGATTAAAAGGATTTTAAAAACTTTGCGGTTATTTTTTTCTGCTACGAATTGCCACAATCTTGTCGCCCTGACGCAGGAAGGGTCTCCGTGAGTAGCTCCGCAAAGATTGTGGAGTTTTTTGTGGAGATTCTTCGTTCCTCAGAAAGACAATATTGAGGATAAACTTTGCGAGCTTTGCGGTTAATTTTTTTTGCCACAGATTAAAGAGATTAAAAGGATTTAAGACTTTGCGGTTAAATTTCCTTGATGATTAGAAAGATTTTAAAAACTTTACGAACTTTGTGTCAACCTTGTGGTTAATTTTTACGCTACATATAAATAATATACCTTAACGGTTTTAGATAAATAAAATAACTTAAAAATATAATAAATGGCAATTGGAATAGGAGGCTCAAACGCAGCTATTGAGTTAGAAAAAATTGAAAATATGACTTTGGATGTAAAACCAATCCAGTCAGAGGAATATTTAGGTAGGATTAAAAAAGCAGTTGCTATTATGAAAGAGGTAAAGGTAAAGGCGACTTATGTTAACGCTGGAACGAACCTTTATTATTTTACTGGTACAAAATGGAATCCATCTGAAAGAATGGTTGGTGCTTTACTATACGATGATGGAACACTAGATTATATTGTTCCTAAGTTTGAAGAAGGTACTTTTAAAAAGTATATGGAAATAAACGGAAAAATCAACTGTTGGGAAGAGCATGAATCTCCGTATGCTTTAATGGGCGAATTATTAAAGAATAAAAACATAGTTGGCGAAACTATTGCTTTAGATGAGTCGGCTCCATATTTCTTGGTTGATGGTGTTACTAAAACGAATCAATCTTATACGATTATAAATGCTTTGCCAATTACTTCGGGTTGCAGAATGCAAAAATCGGCAAATGAAATTGCTATTATCCAAAGAGCCAAAGATATTACAATGGTTGTGCAACGTGCTGCTGCCAAGATATTACGCCCAGGAATTAGCGCTAATGAAGTTACTAGTTTTATTAATGCAGCGCATATAAAAGCGGGTATACCTTCGGGATCGTATTTTTGTATTGTTTTGTTTGCCGATGATACACAATATCCTCACGGCGTATCTGTTCCTCAGGATTTAAAAGATAATGGAGCAGTTATTATCGATACAGGTTGTAAATTAGAAGGATACATTTCGGATATTACAAGATCTTATGCTTATGGAACAGCATCTGAGGAATATAAAACTATTTGGAATCTGGAAAAAGCAACGCAACATGCTGCTTTTGTAGCTGCCAAAATAGGTGCTACTTGCGGTTCTGTAGATGATGCTGCCAGAAAAACTTTAGCGGAAGCGGGATTAAGTTCTGATTATAATTTACCTGGATTACCTCATCGAGTAGGACATGGGACTGGTTTAGACATTCACGAATATCCTTATTTGGTAAGAGGAAGCGAAATAGAACTTGAAGAAGGAATGGTTGTAAGTAATGAGCCGATGATTTGTATTCCTGGGAAATTTGGTATTCGCCATGAAGATCATTTTTATATGACTGCAAATGGTCCTAAGTGGTTTACTGAGCCAATGGATAGTGTAGATAATCCTTTTGGATATTAAACTTGTTTAAAGTTTAAAGTTTAAAGTTTAAAGTTTAAAGTTTCGCAGATGATGCAGATTTAAAAGTTAAATATGTTATCCTGTAAGGTCTTTTCTTGACCTTTTAGGGATTGTTTAGCACAATTTAATACCTAACAGGTTTTTGAAACCTGTTAGGATTTTAAACTCAAAAAGAAGTGGTTTTTACTTCTTTTTGAGTTTATAATATCCAACATTGTATTCGAAATTGTCTACAAAAGCATTTATGATATAAAAATAATCATTCTCTGCGTCTTCATTTTGAACTAAATTTATTAGAAAAGTGCCATCTAATTTTTGGGTATAGAGAATTTTATAGTTTTTAATTTTAGTTTTATTCTTTATATATGCATTTACTCGTAGGAAATTGTCTTTTTGGTTTGTTTTAAAATTAAGCAAATCGAAGCTTCCGTTTTTCACTTCTTCTCTATAATTATCAACCATTAAAGAGTATTTTTCGTTTAGATTATCCTGAAAAATGTTTCCATCGCTCTTAATGAGTTTAATTATTTTATCTGTCTTCTGCGATATATAATATCTTAGTTTAAGATTTAGTGCAATCTTTTTTTGCTCACAATCTCCTGTTTGCGAAAATTCATTTATATCTATCTCGATATGTTTGTTGTCTATGAGTTTGTATGTACCTACTGACGATGGAAAACAATCATTTCCGCACGTAGCAGAATAACTACATTTAAATGTGTTGTTCTTATCAAAGAATATTCTATTTCCATACATTGAATAAGGTTTATCATCTTTATCCATTTTTTGTAAAACATATTCTTGAGTGTAATTTGTGTCTTGTCCAATAATTTCGCTAATACGCCAATATTCGCCAATAATATTTTGCGAATACATATTATATGAAAGCAGCGTGATTAATAAGGTCAATATGTATTTCATATTAGAATATTTTTTTAGTTTGTTTACGAAATTATCTATAAAAAAGAGTTGTTGTTTGTTTTTTATTTAATTAAACCACTATGGACTAAAAGTTCATAGATTTGGTTGGCAGACTGAAAGTCTGCTAGGCTACAATACTTATTTATTAACCGAAAATTACACAAATTAGCGCTAATTAATTTGTGAAA
>NZ_NCWQ01000155.1:0-5387 GCF_002156885.1 Flavobacterium sp. AJR
CACTGACGATCACCAATGATGGCTGTACGGCAGACCAGGTACTAGATTTAAAAATTGGTTCTAAAATTACAAATGTGTTAACCCAGATAAATGTAAGCTGTAAAGGCGATGCAACAGGATCAGTAACCATCACTCCAAGTGGGGGAACAGGACCATATAGCATTCTCGAAGAGCAAACAAATTTGGCAGCTGGAGATTATACTTTCACTATAGTAGATGCCAATAACTGTACGGCAACTGTTGATGTTACTATTACAGAACCAGATTTATTAGAAGCTAAATTGGTAGGACCAATTCTTCAAGAAGTCTGTGTGGGTAATGAAGATGGGGCATTTAGTATAGAAGTTTCTGGAGGTAATATGCCTTATAGCTATAGTTTAGATAATAGAAATGGGCCATTTTTAAAAGGGGAGCTAAATCAAACAATATTTGACTTTACTAACCTACCAGGCGGTAAGCACATAGTTTACATTAAAGACGCTACAGGATGTACCGATGAAATAGAAGTACATATGGACGATGCAGTTGTATTAGAGCCTAAATCAGAGGTCAGCTATGTTTGTGCTAACAATTCTGCAGAAAATTTTGTTACAATAACAATTGATGCAAGTATTAAGAATTCTGGAGATATTGATTATGCTCTTGATTCAGGAGAGTATCAGTCAAGTAATGTGTTTGTAAATGTTGCTCCAGGAAGGCATACTGTGACAGCTAGACATTTGAGGGGTTGTGAACAAAAAACGGTGCCATTTACTATAGATGATATTCAACCATTAACATTAGTATTGAGTAATGGAGAACTAAATGAAATTGTTGCTACAGCTACAGGAGGAAGTGGAGTATACCAATATACATTTGATAACGAAGCTTATACTGTAACTAATAAGTTTATTATATACAAATCTGGAGTTTATACTGTGACAGTAACAGATCAAAATGGATGTACAGCTACGGCTTCGATGAGTTTTGAATATGTAGATGTTTGCATTCCTAATTACTTTACACCAAATGGAGACGGTATCAATGATGAGTGGGGACCAGATTGTACAATAAACTATAAAAATTTGACCTATACTATTTTTGATAGGTACGGACGTATAATTGCCGAATATAAATTAGGTCAAAAATGGGACGGAAAATACAAAGGAGTTGAATTATCATCTGGTGATTACTGGTATGTATTGAAGCTTAATAACAATAAGGATAACAGAGAATTTGTTGGACATTTTACATTATATAGATAAATACCAAGCAATTAACTATTGTTACCTAAAAATTATAATACAATGAAAAAATTTGTCATATCATTTCTACTTATGGCTGTAACATCAAGTTACAGCCAAGAGTTACATTTGCCTGTTTTTACGCAATATTTAGCCGATAATCCTTTTGTAGTGTCCCCAACATTTGCTGGTATTGGTGATAATCTAAGAATACGTGCCAATGGTTTAACCCAGTGGGTAGGTATCAAAGACGCGCCCAATAACCAATCACTCTATGCCGATTTTAGAATTTTGGACCGTTCAGGTGTGGGAATATCTCTTTATAATGATAGCAATGGATTTACAAAGCAAACAGGTGTTAAAGTATCATTTGCGCACCACTTGATTCTAGATTACTATTCCAAGCAATATTTATCTTTTGGAATCTCGTATAATATCAATAGTTTTAAAATTAATATTGATGAATTTAATTCAGGAACAGCAATTCCGAGCCCTTTAGATCCTGGTGTTACCGATAACAGGTCTATGTCTAATAGTAACTTTGATATAGGAGCTTTATATCGAAATAAGGATTTTTATTTAAGCTTTAACGTAGGTAATGTTTTGGATAAGAAAATTGATAAATTTGATGGAATAGAGCCTAGCTTACTTCGAAATTATCAGGTATATACCGGATATGTTTTTAAAGGTGCTGAGAATAAGCGAATTGAGTTTGAACCATCCGTTTATTATCAATTCTTTGCTAGTGATAAACGTTCCAGTACTGATTTTAACTTTAAGTTCAGGCAATACAATCGCTATGAAGATTATTACTGGATAGGGGTTTCGTATCGTTTTTTGAACGATCAGGCACTACAACCTTTAATGATTGGTCCAATGGCAGGTTTCAAGAAGTCCAATTTTTACTTCGGGTATTCCTACCAAGCTTCACTTAATCAAATTGGGGCCTATAATTCAGGAACGCATGTTATTACTATTGGACTTGATTTTCTTCGAGGAATCAGTAATTGTCCTTGTACCCAAAGTCCAGTTCGTTATTAGGTGATTTACGTAAGTCTAACAAAGATGTTATTAGCATAAACAGAATTGATTTTATTAATTTTTAAAAGTTAGTTTCTTAGGATTCTGATAATTTGTACATCCCCAAGTATGAATTCATTAAGAATGCTAGAAGCTGGCTTTTAAAAATTAATAAAATCATTAAATGTAATTGATAGTACTAAGAGTACTTAGTTCTAATTAAAGTGATCATTTTATCAATACAATAAGAGACCTTAGAAAGGTAACACAAAGTAGATTTTATTTTTACCATTTTTAGCGAAGGACAAGATATATTATCAATAAAAAAAGTCATTTACTTAAATGTAAATGACTTTTTAAGTTTTCATACTTTTATAGTTAGCTCATTGGATTTAGTTACTCTGTTTGTTCGTATAACTAGGGTTATTAAATTTAGGGCTAACACATAGAAACACATTTCTTTAGCATAATGCAATTATGTCATTGTAAATAAGTGAAATAGCTGCTTTACTTTAAAAAAAGACTGTGTTTCTATGTTATAAAGTTAATAAATCACTTTCTTGGTCTCGACATAATTATCATCCGAAATTACTTTTAGCAACAAAACTTGATTACTAGATCTTAAGTTGTCGATAATTAATTTAGAACCCGATACAGCTTCTTTTTTGTATAGTAAGTTCCCTGATATATCATAAATAAATACCTTATTGATATTCCTATTGTAAGCATCAACATTAATAGCTTTGTTAACAATGGATACCGAAATCTTATTTTCTGCTGTTTCTAAATCTTTCGTTGCTATAGGTACTAAACTAGTGGCAATTGTGCTGGCATTTACATCTTTTTCTGAGCCTATTTTTGATGATGAACCATCAATATTAAGGTTAATATAAAAAGGATTTAGGGATTTACAATTAGTAGTGTTATACATATATACATGCCCGATATAGTTCATATTGCCATCATCTGGAATATTTCCAGGTATCACAATTTTATCTGCAAGACCATAAGATGAATTAAATGTAAGTGGGGTAAAATTTTGATTTGGTATTATAGATGATGGGGCTTCAGTTCCAGTATTAAAGTCATACCATTCAACAGAATATCCTATGTAGGCAATAGCAGAAAATTGAGTGGGTATTGCTATATTTTGTGCAGAGGAGCTATTTTCATGTGCTATATCATAGGTGATGGGAAGATAAAAATATGGTGCCTCTATCACTGTTACTGTAATTGGTGGGGTACGCTCACCACAGCCCGAAACAGCTCTAAAACTTGTTGTACCGATGTATTCCTTCTTACCTAATGATGCATAAATATTGGTACTACTAGGATATGGCACATCTATCCAATTATTATCTATGCTGCTATTACTATATTCCCACCTACTAACTGGCCCTTGGTTGCCTGATAGGATTAAGTAACTATCAGTACTTCCTTCGCAAATTGTGCTTCCGCCAACTACACTTATTGTTCCACTAATTGCTGATTTGACAATAGCTGTATTATTGGTAGTAATAGTATAAGAACAAGATTCAGAAGTTATTTTAGTAATTGTTATAGTGCTAGAATTTATCTGGTTAGGGTAAGTTGGGCTATAAGAACTAAAGCTGCCAGTTCCTGCTGTAGTGACCGTTACATTAGCCGTTAATCCCGTTGCGGAAGGATTAGTCCTATTATAGGTTATTACATAATTACCAACGGGCAATGATGCTGTGCTCGATGTTAGTAATACATCAAGGGCACCAGAACCATTAGAGCACGTTACAGCAGTTACTCCAGTTAAACTATAAGTGGGGCAATTATAAGAGATAATCACTCGTCCCGCTGCACCAGCCCCGCCATAAAAGATAGTACCTCCTGCTGAATTTATTGCCCCGCTGCCACCGCCACCTGGAATTGAACCATCTTTTCCATAAGCATTACCATTAAAAAGAGTACTTGGAACAGAGGCACCTCCGGCACCTCCTGAATTTGCACCTGCTCCTCCTGCTCCGGAGCTAAGACCTAATGAAAGCAAGGCTGAAGTTCCCTTCCCGCCAGCTCCCCCGGCAATCTTAATAGTTCCTGCTGAAGCAGTAGTTGTTCCTCCCGGACTTGCACCTGGAGGTGTGGTATCTGAGTTGTTGGTACCACCTCCAGATCCTCCAGTTGCAAAAAATGATGCTTCGTAACCTACGATAGTAGAGCTGTTCCCAGATGTACTAGTCCCTCCAACTCCCAGAAATACTCTTCTGGCAACCAACACATTTAAAGTTGATGCCGGAACAGTAGTGAGTAGACTATTAACATAAGCACCACCGCCACCGCCAGCGGCTGCTCTTCCAAAAAGCAATCCTGCACCATTGGCGTTTCCACCAGATCCACCTCCGCCCCAAGCCTGAGCATTAATGCTGGTTACTCCTGCAGGGACATTAAATATACTATCTTTAGTAATTAAATGTGATTTGTTGGTCTGAGACCATGAATAAAAACTAATAAAAAATAGTAACAAGGATAATTTTGATTTCATAATAGTAGGTTTTAATGATTAAAAAATAAATTGACTAGTTAAGAATAGACTAATACGTGGTATTTAAAAATCAGTCTAATCAGATTGGGACTAATCTATTTATCATACTTTCCAGAGAAAAGAAAATATATAAAATGGAATGTTTGTGGAAAACAAGAATAAAGTTATTAATTATTTTATATAGCATAAAAAAAATATTTCATATTTTATTATGTAGTACAACAGATTAATTTGTAGTATTATTTATTTTTGAATCACCTTATTAGCAATGTGTTAACTTCTTGTTTTTTACTCTGTTAATTTGCCTTATTGATACAATTTATTACAACAGCTTGAGTGATTAATTTAGCTTTTTTTATGTAGATGGTATTTATAGAGAAGGGTAAGTTGGAGTTCAGTTTGATTATTAATTTATTGATACTATTAGGAAGATAGACGTATGACTGATAGAAAGGATAGGGCAGTATTATTGTACCCGTAATAAAAAATTATGATTGCTAAGTGATTAGTTAATGGTATCTAATCTTAGTTTTTTGTGGAATATTTTATATTGGAAAAGTAAAGTTTGTAGACACGAAAAGAATTACTGTGCTATCGTTTAATAGCTCTATTAAAACGATATTAAAACAAAG
>NZ_NCWQ01000156.1:0-4796 GCF_002156885.1 Flavobacterium sp. AJR
TTAGCACAAATCTATTTATTTAATAAATTTATAAGTGTCTACAAAACAAAATATTGCCTATAACAGATAGACAACTTAGCCATCATTTTAATTTCCATAAAATCTTAAAAATATTTTAAAATCTTAAAAATATTTCAAAATGGCACAGTTAATGCAAAAGAACCAAAACATAGAATAATCAATACTTATTGAAGTATTACAAAATTTAAAAAGAATGAAAAATTTAAAATGCATGTTTGTTTTGATGATGGTAACACTAGTTTCATCATTTACTTATGGACAAGAGACCCTAAAAATGTTTGTAAAAGAGAATAAAGTACCTTGTCAAGGTGTAGGTCCTATGGAGTGCTTACAAGTAAGATATGACAATGAAAAAGACTATCAACTTTTTTATAATGGCATTGAAGGTTTTAATTTTGAAAAAGGAAATAAATATGAGATTACTGTAATCAGAACAAAACGTGAAGGAATTGTTCCTGCGGACGCATCTATTTATACGTACAAACTAAAAAGTATTATCTCTAAAACACCTGTAACAGCTGCCAAAACTGCTAAAGGTATTTATGATACTAAAATGACATTAACTCGCTTAAATGGTAAAACAATATCTACAGGAAATGTGTATTTGACAATCGACTCAGCTACAGGGACAATTAGCGGAAAAAGCGGATGTAACAGATTTAGTGCAAAATACACTAAACTTGCTTCAAAAAATCAAATTCAAATTGGTTCATCAATAGGAACTTTAATGGCTTGTGATGAAGCGAGCATGAAATTAGAGCAAGAGTTTACTAAAGCTATACAAGATCAAAAGTTTAAAATTGTACAGAAAAAAAATAAAGTGCAGTTTAAAAACTCTAAAAACAAAATCATTATGGAATTTACTATTCCTACACAAAATGATGTTTGGAGTTTTATTGCTAAAAACAATTGGAAATTAATCATGCTTGAAAATGTAGGGCAGGATTACGGAAGAGCTTCAATTAAATTTGATCCAACTACTAAAAAAGTGAGCGGAAATTCTGGATGTAACAACTTCTTCGGAACATATACACTTAAAGGTAACGATCAAATTCAGTTTGGTAATTTAGGATCTACCAGAATGGCATGTCTTGACGAAAAGACATCTAAAATTGAACAAAAAGTACTTTCTCTTTTAGATAATAAAGAGCTACGTTTTGATGTGGCAGAGCAAACTTTAAATTTTTATCTTGGTGATAAATTGATAATGATGTTCGGAACTACAAAGTAAATCTTATAGTATATATAACAACAAAAGCCTGACAATGTTCAGGCTTTTGTTGTTTATACAAGTTGATGACACTCTGTTTATAGCAACTAGTTTTTTATCTTATATAATAAATTTATACTAAAAGACAATGATAAATTACATCGAAAATCATTTTTTAGACTAATACATTTGTAACTATTAAAATTAAATTTCTTTTTATAATGCAACTTAGTTGCATTATAGGCAAACGTTTTTATATTTGCAAAAAAGAAAATTACTTAAGAGAACATATAAATTAGAACTGAATTAAAATGAAAAAATCGATTATTATCTTAGGGTTACTATTTTTTACACTTATTGCAAAAGCACAAGAAAATGAAAAACACGAATTTCGCGTAGGTTATAGTGATGCAACATTCCTTATTATGGGAACAGGGATTTCGAATGCTTTTGGTGATGCAATTATTTCTGGCATCAACGGAGCCAAAATCGATAATGCAGAAGATAGCACACTTGGAATGTTTGAAATAGGATATCGCAATCGTATTACTGAAAGATTAAAAATAGGGGTCGATGTAAGTTATCTTAGAACCGATAAATCGTTTGAAACAAAACTTCCAAATTCTGGTGGGATAGAGCACAATAAGCGTAGAGCGCAATATTTTTTGGTACTACCCACTATAGAATTCAGTTATGTTCGTACATCTTTTATAAATTTCTACGGTTCGGCTGCAGCTGGAATTATCATGATGCAAACCAAAGAAATTGATAATACCAATGCTTATACAGATAATGCAACTGCATTTGGTTTTCAGGTAAATCCGGTTGGTTTAAGAGTAGGGAAGAAGTTAGGAGCATTTGCGGAGCTAGGTTTTGGATACAAAGGAATAATAGTGGCAGGAATAAGCTATAAACTTTAGTTTTAAGAGATTCAAGTCAACTTTAAGTTAACACTAACTTTTTATAGGTAAGTATTTGCAATACAAAAACCTATATAACTGACCTTGAGACTCCTCATTTTATTTGACATTATTAAAGTTCTATTTTTGAAATTTTTTTCTTTCAAAAAAAATAGCTATCTTTGCAGAGTTAAAAGTAAATATAGTAATGACTACTTCAAATTTTTATTTAAAAAATAATCGCTTGATGCGCCTTATGGGCACGTTACTATATCTGCATGATGATACTTTCTTAAAAAGTTCTAAAGAGTTTATTAATTAAGCCCTGTCAAAACTCTAGACAGGGACCCTTTTATTAAGGCAACTCATTTATTTAATCTTCAATTTTTATTTAGGATTCTGATATCATTGAATTCAAACACACCAAGAGCCACAAAAAGTTCAATGATGAGTTATATATCATACCTATGAGAATGGAGCAAACAGAAAGTTATGTCAGCAAATCAAAACATCATTTTAACAACAGGAATATACGATTTAATTAAGGATCACGTAAGAAGAAAAAAAGTAACAATAGAAGAAGAAAAATTATTACTTTTTGAACTTAAAAAGGCAACACAGGTACTAAGAAGAGATTTACCAGAAGATATTGTTTCTGTAAATAGAAAAGTAACCTATAAAGATCATGCAACAAACGAAGAAAAAACAGTTGTGTTTGTAGGTCCTGAGAAAACAAAAGTAAGCAAAAACAAAATTTCAATTCTTTCTGATGAAGGTATTGCAATGGTAGGATACAAAGTAGGTAATCTAGTAGAATGGCCTGCTAAAAAAGGGGATTTGAAATTAGAAATCCTAAAAGTAGAAGAAGTAGCGTAAAACCCTTTTTTAATCAAAAAAATATCCCAAAGGAAGCCTTTCTTTATGGGATATTTTTTTTTGACTAATATTTAAATAATTTCATCAAGAGATTTACTTAAAATAGCAACCGCCTTTTCCATTTCAGCTTCGTCTAAATGTCCGAAACCTAAACGTGTAGCGGTTAGATTTTTTGTTTGATACAAAATTGTTTTCGGTAAGAATAATCCATTTATAATACATTGCTTTTGCAACTTTATCAGATTGAAATTATCGAGCCATTCCACCCAAATTGCCAAACCTCGAAGCGGAATTTGAAATTTAATTTTCTCTCCTAATTTTTCCTTTAATAACGAAACAAAATAATCTCTTCGCTCTTTATAGATTTTTTTATTTTTTTTTGAAAGACGATGAACTTCACCTTCCATAATCCATTCGGTTAAAACCTGTTCCTTGATAACATCAATTTCAGGTTCCAAGATGTTTTGATGCTTTTCTAATTCCTTAATAAATTCTGATGGAGCAGCAATAAATCCATAACCAAAACCTGCTGGCAAAGATCTGCCAAATGAACCAATGTAAACTACTCTTTCATTAGAATCTAAGGCGGCCAAAGGCAATACGGGATTGTTATCATAATGGAAATCAAAATCATAATCATCTTCTAAAATCACAAACCCATATTTATTAGCCAATTCCAACACTTCCATTCTTCTTTTGACACTAAGAGAAGTTGTAGTAGGATAATGATAATTAGACGTAAGATATAATAGTCTGATACTCTGTTTTTCGCAAATCTGCCTTAGATGCCCCGTATCGATTCCGTCTTTATCAACAGGTATCGTAATTATTTGTGCACCACTATCAGATAATGTCATATTCGACATATAATACCCCGGAGAAGCTACAACAACTTTATCACCAGGACTAATCAGTAATTTTGTAACCAGATATAAACTGATTTCATGGCTAGTAGTTGTGAGTAAATTTGATGTTGAAATACGTATACCACGAGTCAGATTTAAAAAATTAGAGAACTGTGTTTTAAAATTTAAATGAGATTGTGTTTGAATTTGTTCCCAAGTTTTTGTGTTCTTTTTTCTTTTTAATTTAGATACATATAACCTTGCAAGAACATCTGTTTGAACCAATCGTAAATCGGGTAAACCATCATTAAATTGGTAGGGTAAAGTGCTGGTTTCTTTCGGGTTTTCTAGAATTGTAGAACGCTTAAAAGTAAAAGGTTCACTTATTTTTGAAGCATTTTTAGCTTCAATCGGAGTAAATTCGACTTTGTTTTTCTGTTTTTTTTCAGATAAAATAAATGTTCCTTTATTTGGCAAAATTTCAATCCAGCCTTGTAATTCTAAATCCTGAAAAGCTTTAATAAGCGTATTTCTATTAACCTCCAATAATTTACATAATATACGAGTTCCAGGAAGTTTTGTGCCTTCAGGAAGTAATCCGATTTGTATCGCTTTTATAAATTCAAAAACGATCTGCAAATATATAGCAGTAGACTCTTCAGGCTTAAGCTGAATAAAACTTTTGAAAGGAATTTGAACCGGACTATCCATTTTTATAAAACTGGTACACATTAGTAGTACGGCAAGATACTACTTTTGCAAAAAATTAAAACAAATGACAAAGATTTATTTTGCTATATTAACCTTTATGAGTGTTGGTTTATACGCTCAAGTACAAAAAGATACTATTAAAATTGACGAAGTAATAATTCACGAAAATAGATTTAGCACTCCAATTTCTAAAA
The DNA here is from genome assembly GCF_002156885.1 of Flavobacterium sp. AJR. Taxonomy (NCBI): domain Bacteria; kingdom Pseudomonadati; phylum Bacteroidota; class Flavobacteriia; order Flavobacteriales; family Flavobacteriaceae; genus Flavobacterium; species Flavobacterium sp. AJR. The sequence goes on from NZ_NCWQ01000156.1 coordinate 4,757, forward strand.
AAAACAGAAATGTATATATAATTGATAAGGTTGCAATTGA
>NZ_NCWQ01000157.1:0-4717 GCF_002156885.1 Flavobacterium sp. AJR
ACTCAAAAAAATAGAGATTTTTTTTAAAACAATGTATACGAATACTCAAATTACATTTATATATTTGTACCAACAAAAAAGTTTATGAAAACAATTACAAATAATACTTGGTGGTGGAACAATTTACGTCAGACGTCGTGAACTAAGCTTCCTATGGTATTATTCAAACTATAAATATGAAAGGCTTGTCATCACGACAAGTCTTTTTTTTTGTTCATAATTTTCCGGAAAATAATATATTAAATCTTAAAAAATCAACACATTGAAACCTTTTATACTCAACACACACTACAAACAAATCCTTGCAGACACTGTAACGCCTGTGAGCATTTACTTTAAAATTAGAGATAAATTCCCTAATAGTTTATTGCTGGAAAGTAGCGATTATCACGGAAACGATAATAGTTTCTCTTACATATGCTGCAACCCAATTGCAAGTATTAAAATCGAGAATGAAATTATTTCTAAAGCTTATCCTGATGGAACTACAGAAAAAATAGCAATTGATGATTCGACTAATATTCCAGAAATTATTCAGGAATTTTCAGGACAATTTAAATCGGAGAAAAACGATTTCAAATTTATCAACAATGGATTATTTGGATATATCTCTTACGATGCTGTTCGTTATTTCGAAAAAGTAACTATTGCCAAAAAAGACAATAGCATTTCTATTCCAGATGTATATTATGCAGTTTATCAAAATATAATTGCAATAAATCATTTCAAAAACGAAGCTTATATCTTTTGCCATAGCGTAGATGGAAGAAATAATATTTCGGAAATAGAACAATTATTGCAATCAAGAAATATTGCTTCATACCAATTCTCAAAAGAAGGCGAAGGATTCTCAAATCTAACCGATGAAGAATTTAAGCATAATGTAGCTTTAGCAAAAAAACATTGTTTCCGTGGCGATGTGTTCCAGTTAGTTTTATCACGTCGATTCACACAAGGATTTAAAGGTGATGAATTTAATGTGTACAGAGCATTACGAAGCATCAACCCTTCCCCCTATTTATTCTTTTTTGATTATGGTGATTTCAAAATATTTGGTTCTTCGCCCGAAGCACAAATTATTGTAAAAAATCGTAAAGCCGAAATTCATCCTATTGCCGGAACTTTCAAAAGAACAGGAAATGATGAACAAGACGCAATTCTTGCCAAACAATTATCTGAAGATAAAAAAGAAAATAGCGAGCACGTAATGTTAGTCGATTTAGCCAGAAATGATTTAAGCCGAAACGGACACGATGTAAACGTAGAGAAATATCGTGAAGTACAATTCTTCTCTCATGTAATACACTTAGTATCAAAAGTTACAGGACATTTACATGAAAAAGCAACTACAATGCAAGTCGTAGCCGATACTTTTCCGGCAGGAACATTAAGCGGAGCACCAAAACACAGAGCCATGCAACTTATAGAAGAATACGAAAAAACCAATCGTACTTTTTATGGTGGTGCTATCGGTGTTATGGATTTTGAAGGCAATTTTAACCATGCCATCATGATACGAACTTTTTTGAGCAAAAACCATCAATTGCATTGCCAGGCTGGAGCTGGAATCGTAGCAAACTCAGACGAAGAAAGCGAAATGCAAGAAGTATATAATAAATTAAGAGCATTAAATACCGCTCTTGAAATGGCAGAGAAAATTTAGTACTCGGTCGCAGTTTTTCAGTCTTAAGTTCCGAACGAAAAGCTTAAAAATTACAACTTGACAAACCAAACATTAAATAAAAATTAAACAACTAAAAACTATGAAAAACACTATTGGATTATTATTGGTTATGGTATTTTTAACTTCTTGCAACGAGAAAAACAAGCAAGAAACTACAAGTATTAAAAAAGACATTGAAGGAACCTGGCGACTTATATCAGCAGAGACAACCGAAAAAGATTCAACTTTTTCAACATTCAATCCAAAAACCAAAATGATTAAAATTATAAATGACTCCCACTTTGCATTCTTTAACCATGACTTAAATAACGGAAAAAAAGCAGATGCACTATTCTTCGGAGGTGGAGGAAAATATACTTTAAAAGATAGTACATACACAGAGAATTTAGAATATTTCAATAATAGAGACTGGGAGAACAACAAATTTGAATTTACAGTAAAAGTTAAAAACGATACCTTAATTCAAAAAGGAGTTGAAAAAATTGAAAAACTTGGAATAGATAGAATAATCATCGAAAAATACGTTCGAGAAAAATAAATAAAAAATTAGTTTTAAGTTATTGGATTATGCATTTAACCGCAAAGAACGCTAAACTATAGACCTCTTTGATTTTATAAAAACACAAAGTTCGCAAAGCTTTGAGTTGATTTTAACTTTGCGAACTTTGCGTTTTTCAACAGTTTTTAAATAAAACTCTTTGCGCCCTTTGCGGTTAAATACCCAAAAGCTAAGCAACTTGAAACCTGACACGAGGCTTTAGCCGAATTGGCGAAGCAAACAAAAATAAAAAAAAATGAAAAAAATACTAGTAATAGATAACTACGATAGCTTCACTTATAATCTTGTACATTATCTGGAAGATTTAAATTGCGAAGTAACCGTGTACAGAAATGATGAATTTGATATTGATGAAATTGCAAGTTTCGACAAAATATTACTTTCACCAGGACCAGGAATTCCAGACGAAGCAGGTTTACTAAAAGCTGTTATTCAAAAATATGCACCAACCAAAAGCATACTAGGCGTTTGTTTAGGACAACAAGCTATAGGAGAAGTTTTTGGCGGAACATTATCAAACCTAGACAAAGTATATCATGGTGTAGCTACCAATGTAAAAACGGTTGTAGATGATGAACTTTTATTTGAAGGTTTAGGAAAAGAATTTGAAGTAGGGCGTTATCACTCATGGGTTGTCGACGCAACTTTACCCGATGTTCTCGAAGCTACATCTTACGACGAAAACGGACAAGTAATGTCATTAAGACACAGAACCTATGATGTTCGCGGAGTACAATTTCATCCTGAAAGTGTATTGACACCAAACGGAAAAAAAATGTTAGAGAATTGGGTTAAGAGTTAGTCTTTAGTTTACAGTAATCTGTCCCAGTATTCAGTCGCAGCTTACTATTTAAAGAAAAAACTTAGTAACTCAGAACCTTAGCAACTTAAAAAAATGAATATCAGAATTTTAGAAACCAAAGAAATTAATATCGAAGATATAATAACATTGTATAAAGCCAATGAATGGAGTTCGGCAGAAAAACCTGATTTATTATATAAAGCACTTTTAAATTCTGAAACTTTAATTACTGCTTGGGATGACACAAAACTTGTTGGACTTGGAAATGCAATTTCCGATGGTTATTTAACTGTTTATTATCCACATTTATTAGTACTCCCAGAATATCAAGGAAAAGGAATAGGTAAAATGATTTGTGATAAAATGCAGGAAAAATATCGTGACTTCCATATGCAAATGTTAACCGCTGATGGAAAATCAATAGAATTCTATACCAAAAATGGATTTGAACGAGCAGGACAAACAGAACCAATGTGGATTTATCAAGGAAACGAACATTAAATCAGTATTCAGTAAGCAGTACTCAGTCTCAGTAAAAAACTTAGAGCCTTAAAAAAAATGAAAAATATATTAAACAAATTAACCAATCACGAAGTCCTTACTAAAGATGAGGCTAAAAACGTATTGATTAATATATCAAATGGTGATTATAACCCAAGTCAGATATCGGCATTCTTGACCATATTTATGATGCGAAGTATTAACATCGAAGAATTAGCAGGCTTTCGCGAAGCCTTATTAGACTTATGCATTCGCGTAGATTTATCGGCTTACAATACCATCGATTTAGTTGGAACTGGTGGAGACGGAAAAGATACTTTCAATATTTCCACTCTGGCTTCATTTGTTACGGCTGGTGCAGGAATAAAAGTAGCCAAACATGGTAATTACGGAGTTTCTTCAATTTCTGGTTCTAGTAACGTCATGGAAAAAATGGGAATCAAATTCTCTAATGATGCTGAGTACATTGAAAAATGCATCGACAAAGCAGGAATTGCCATACTTCACGCCCCATTATTTCACCCCGCAATGAAAAATGTGGGTTCAATAAGAAAAGAATTAGCTGTAAAAACATTCTTTAATATGCTGGGACCAATGGTAAATCCATCGTTTCCAAAAAACCAATTATTAGGTGTATTTAACCTTGAATTGGCTAGAATGTATGCGTATTTATATCAAAATACCGATGTAAATTTCACGATATTACATTCGCTAGATGGTTATGATGAGGTTTCATTAACTGGACCAACAAAGATTATTACAAACACGATGGAAGGCATGTTAAATCCAAGTGATTTTGGCGTTCGTCTTTTAGCGCAAAGCGAAATACACGGAGGAAATTCTATCGAAGAATCAGCTGAAATCTTTGCATCTATCATTTCAGGAAAAGGAACCGAAGCTCAAAATAATGTGGTTTGTGCCAATGCAGCATTGGCAATTGCAACGGTTACAAAATGTACACCGCTAGACGGTTTTGAATTAGCAAAAGAAAGTTTACTTTCTGGAAACGCACACAAAGCGTTAAAGGAATTGCAAGAATTGAGTAAATTGAAAAATTGAAAGATTTAATGATTTAAAAATTAAAAAATTGCTAGACGAAATAAAACCATTTAAAATTTTGGAAACATAAAAATATCAAACCCTACATATTTTTAAATCTTTCATTATTAAA
>NZ_NCWQ01000158.1:0-4669 GCF_002156885.1 Flavobacterium sp. AJR
AATTGATTGTTTTGTTTCTTTATATAAGTCATTTTTTTTCATATATAATATTATAATTTATTACACAAATCACACTTTCTATTATGATACAAAGCTAAATCAATCACAAAATCAACTTAACCTGTAAAAGTTATTGCTATATCAGAATAAGACGAATTTATTTAAGTTTAAAAAAGAATCATTCTGTGCTTCTTTAGCTTTTATTAATGACATCTTTTATTGTCATCTTATCTCTCAATCGTTACATAATAAAACAGTTCATTTTTTTTTCAACAGACCTTTAGCAGTACATAAATCTTTAAAAAGAACAAAAAAGAGAACCTAGGTTCTCTTTTTATACAAAAATCTAATTATCAAAAACCATAATATTCAAAATCAAAAGTTATCCTTCTTTTCACTCAAACACTCTGTTATCAACATTACAAATTTCTTATTAGCCCATCATTATTTTTACCTCTAAAAGCTTTTAAACTTATAGATTTGGGTATAAAAAAAGAGAGAACCAAAGCCCTCTCTTCAAAAAAAATAAAAAACTATGTTACAAATTGATTGTAGATTAATTTTTATTATAACAAATATAAAGTGTGTTTTATTAAACACCTTAATTATGTTTTCATAAAAGAGGTGTTTTTAAGCTTTACCTACTTCGTCTTATGGAAGTTTGTATGTTTGAACTGTGTTATTTTGTACATAATCAACAGCCCATGCAAAAAGATTCGCATAGAAAATACTATTATATACAGTGACATTACTGTCATAACCATAATTAGCTTTTGCCATAGGAACTCCTCCAGTTCCAATTTTAGCAGGGTAATTTCCATTTTGATTGTTGTTTACCACACCCGCATTATAACCCGCATCTCCAATAAAAACAAATCCATATGTATTATCTCTAAAAGAGAAAACTTTAGATGAACCTTTTTCTGTAGCTAATACAGTACTATTTGCAGGTTTCTCAACAAGGAAAATTGAGTTATCAACATCCCCACCCATATTTAATCCAGCGGTATTACCGAAAGGACCATTTAAAATAGGATCTGCAATATTTGCTAAATCAGTTATATTCCTTCCTACAGAATTATTAGCTGCAACTGTTGAAACATTAGACCCTAAAATACCATTTATAACAGTTGCTATATTAGGAACTCTTTCAGAAGCAAAGATTACAACTCCTTTTTTATTCTTAACAAAATCTGCTAAAACTGCAATTACATCTGCATTAGGCTGGAAGTTGTATGCAATATGAATAATATCAATATTATTATTATTAATACTATTTTTAAGTGAAGATGCACTTGGATAACCTAAACTTGGTAAGAGTTTTAATCCCCCTAGAACCTGAATTTTACCATTAGGCCCAAAATTAGTTGTATTATTCAATACTGCGTATGAAGTTTCACCGCTGGCAGCACTTCCTGGGTTATAAAGACCGTCACCAATACCAGCAACAATCATTTGACGGTATGTAAATAAAATCGCTTTAGAACAAGTTACACTACTTGAAGTACTATTAGTATTTATTGCATAAGAATATGAACCTCCTGCCGTAGGAGTTCCAGAAGCTTTTAACGTTATTGTTTGCGCTCCTGTAGTTGTGAAAGTTCCAGTAGCTGAAAAAGAAATTCCATTTAATGTATTAGTAGAAATGCTATAATCTCCTACATAAGTTACGTTTACCGGAACTGCCATTGAATTTTCACTTGTCATAGCCACATTAGGAACATAACTTCCTGATGTTGTAATACTATTACATGTCATTGTAAATGCAATAGGTTGTTTTGCAATAGTTAAATTATAAAAACAAGTTGCTGGATCTGTCTGAGTTCCAGTTACTGTTAATTCAGCTGTAGCTCCACTTGTAGGTGTTCCTGAACCTTTTAGTACAACAGTATCAGCACCAAGTTTAGTCAATACGATTGCACCTGAAGAGAAAGATACTCCATTAACAGTATTAGTAGAAATTGTTGTTGCTCCCGTAGCTGTAACATTTATAGGTAACGTAATTGTATTATTAGTTGAGTTAAGCGCAACATTTTGCATGTATACTCCAGTTTGTGTAGCTCCAGCACAATCCATAGTAAATGCTACTGGTGCAACTATTACTGAAATACCATTACAAGATCCTCCTGCAACAGTACTTGCATTAGAAGTAATATCAAAAAGATTAGTCCCTGAAGCAATTGGAGTACCAGTTCCTGATAATACAACCTTTTGAAGTCCTGTTGTAGTAAAAGTACCTTGTCCCATGAATGAATATCCGTTTACAGTATTCGTTTTCATACTCCAAAAACCTGTATTAGATACATTAACGTCAAGCGTTAACTTATTATCAGCTGTTAAAGGTATTCCAATATTATAAGATCCAAATCTGTCAAGACTTCCACAAGAAATAGCAAAATCAACATTGGCTTTTTCTATATAGATATGTGGCGTACAATCGCAAACTACACCATTTAAAATCACTGTTACTACGTCACCTGGAGTTCCTGTATCATACCCTGAGTTAGGTCTTCCCGTTCCTTTTAATGTTATATCATAAACTCCTGCAGAAGGAAAATTTCCACTTGCTTCAAAATAATACCCATTGGCAGTTGTAGCTGTCATTGTGTATGTACCAGCTTGTGTAACTGTAACTGGAACTGTAAGTGTATTATCTCCTGATAAAGTAACACCTTGCTTGTAAGTACCATTAGCTATAACTAATGAACACTGTGCTGCAGAAACATCAAATACAGCTGGTGGAGGTGTTCCACACATACTTAACCACTGTACTCTTAAAGAATCCCAATAATCAAAACAATTTGAATTTGTATTGAATATCAATAATCCATTTGATAAATTAGCTGCAGGAATAGCATTACGTTGAGCTGTGCTTAAACGTGAAATTAACATTCCTTTATTATTACTCTCTAATTCGAAAATCGCACCATCTTTAGCTTTGGTTGCTCCACTGCTAATTGTTCCATCTTTTATTTTGGTTGTTTCTGCCTGAGCAAAAACAGAACCAAAACTTAATAAGCATAGAATAACCGCCAAGGCTATTTTTTGCATTTTATTTGTATAATTTTTCATATTCTTAAATTTTAATCAGTCCCAAAGCACTTGAAAAGTGCTTTGACCTGATTAATTATTAATTGATTTACTATTTATTTGACATTAATTTTTCCAATTTTTCTAAACGTGCATTCATTTCATCAGTTGCAGCTTTCAATGATTTTGATTCAACTTTTAGTTTTTCAATTTCATTATTTTTAGCTTCCAATTCTTTGTCTTGCTCAATAATATGTAAATACAGCTCTTCTGTTTTTTCAAGTAATTGTATTGATAACTCAGAAACATTGAATGAATATCCTTCTTTTGTTTTCATCAATTCGTTGATTGGTGTTATACCTGGCAAGTGATTGTTCTTTTTGATATAAGCATCTATTTCTGCCAATGTTTTAAATTTATAATCTGCTTTAATATTCGAGAATCCTTTAAAGTAATCTTCAAACACGTAATCTGCATAATATGAATTCACTACAGTTATAGAACCATTTACTCTCAATTTTTCATTTGCAGCTGTAGATGGAGCATCAAAACCAATCCCTACCCAACCTTGAGTGTATATATTATCAGAATTTGAAGTTGCTCCTTTTTTAGAATCAACACCATACCAAGGCTCTTTCACAAGATCTGCTAAATTTAAAGGATGTAAAGCTTTGTTCTCATCAGTATAATCTAATGTACCTTCATCAGAATTTATCACCAACTTAGTTAATGTTTGATTTGCACCAACCATGTCAACCATGTTAAAACTTGTAGTAACACCTGCCTCATCTTTATAATTTAATTCTCCTAAAGAACCATCATACTGAAGAGAGGTTAAAGTTTCAACTCCTTTAACTAATGTTGACATATCAATCTTATTTTCCGCACCTGTCTCATCTTTATAAGTCAAAGTATGTGTTTCAAATACTTGTCCACGCACATCAGTTTCCTCTGTAACAACATCTCTTAAAGAAGTAATAGTTTCTTTAATAGCTGCTGGATTTCCTGCTGCATCTGTAAAAGTAGCAATCGTGTTTCCTTCAGTTACAGTTGGTACAAATGAAGTTACTCCATCTGCTCCTTTTAATCCAGCAAGTTCATCAGCAGTGAAATCAGCGTATGTAAATGATTTACCATCTTTTCCATTGTTACCACTAACCTTTACCCATTCTTTTGTAATTGGATCTTTAACATAAACATTACCTGTTGTAGTATCTATCCAAGTTGTGGTACTAGCAGGTGGCGTAACACCATCTACTCCAGGAACTCCAGGACCTCCAGCTAAACCAGCCGCTCCATCAACTCCATCTTTTCCATTTACTTTAACCCACTTACCGTCGGCATCTTTAACATAGATATAACCTGTTGTAGTGTCAACCCAAGCAGTAGTTCCAGCAGGTGCTGTAACTCCAGCTAATCCAGGGATACCAGCACCTCCAGCTAAACCAGCTGCGCCATCAACTCCATTATTTCCACTTACTCTTATCCAGTTTCCTGTATTAGGATCTTTGATAAATACAACTCCAGCGTCATTCACTAAAATAGTCGCTTCTGCTGGGATAGTAACTCCAGGATCTCCAGGATTACCTTGAATACCTTTGATACCATCGGCACCGTTGTTTCCACTTACCTTAACCCA
>NZ_NCWQ01000159.1:0-8496 GCF_002156885.1 Flavobacterium sp. AJR
AGAAGCTAAAGCGAAATGTACTAAAGTGGATAGTTTTAAATTATATCTGAGACCAATAAATTATTTTGATGTTTTTTTATTCTTTTAGCCCTGATAGGAACGGTATCCTTTTGTGGCGGGGTTCGCCATAAAAGATAGAGTGTATAGCAGGAAATAGCTCCTTTTTTAGCTTTTATTGTTAATGATTAAATAAGTAAAGGAACAAAGGTTTTAAATTTTTAATATGGCAATTCGTCTGCTGGAATACCTATAAAGTCAGGTTCGGGTGTGGTTTTAAACTGTACTACTTTAATATCGGTATGACCTTGTTGAAGTGCTTTCATTACACGATGCATTCCATCCATCAAGCGTCCATTGGCGCACAAAATAATTGGGTAGTCTAAACTAGCTTCTTCCATGAGTTTTATATGCTCCAGAATAGCTGTACAAGTAGGTAATTGGCTTGGATCTTGAAACCAGTATGTTTCATTTACTTCACTAATTTCGCTCAATAAAACACGTTTAACAGGGAAGTTTTTAGATAGTTCTATTAATCGATGTACATCCCAAGCTCTTAAACCATCTTTGCTTGGGCGTAAGTTATATTGTTTTCTCATGTCATTTCTCAAATTAATCACACAAAGTTATAATTATATTAAGCTTACTCACTTGATTGAACAGTGTTTTTGTGTATTTGAGAAAGTGTCTATTTGCATTTATATCTTATTTATCTTGATTTATTACTTAAAATATATTTTTTGATGAATTAGTGTTTAATTTTAAATTGAGTGTTATAAGTTTCTTTATTAAGTTACTCGATGTATTAGAGCTAATTAATGTGTCTTATTCTATTATTTTTAAAACTTTTAGTAGCTTTTCTTGGGTTGAATATCTATAATTTTATAATTAATATTTTAAGGAATTATTAACTAATAAATTGTTTTATTATGATAAAATTTAGAAAAATATCAAAAGTTCTATTTGTTTTTGTCTCCGTTGTGTTTGTGACAAATTGTACGAATGAAGAAATTGGAAGGGAGGAACCAATCTTGGATGCCAAAGTCATTGAGGCTAAAAACTGGTTTGATGATAATAATCCAGAATTGACTATCCTAAAACACACCAAAGAAATTAGTTGGAGTGCTGCTATTATAACAGATGGAGTAAAAGGTACTGTTATAGAAATACCAATTGTTTTAAAAGATAATGTTGTAGTAACAAGTGAAAGTCAACCACTAAAAACATACAATAGGTTGATGTTTACTCCAAATGAAAAAGGGGTATATAAACTATCACATATTGTAATTGCAGCCGAAAGTGATAAGTTTGACGTTAATGATAAGAATTTTAATTTCTATAACGTTAAAACAAATTTTGAAGGATTTGTAACAACCTTAGGTTCTCAAAGTAAAATTAATTATTTTAGTTCTGTTAAAAAGAAATCTGCTACTTCAAAAACTAGTAAAACAAATATGGAAGATGCGATTTGCATAGGAATTTACGAAATGTATAGTGACGGTAGTAGTCGTTTTGTTTCAGTACTTTTTTGTGATGACTGGGGAGGTAGTGGATTAGGTGATGATGGAGGTGGTGCTTCTGCAGGAGGAGATGACTACGGAGGCAATAGTAATGGACAACCTCGATCTGCAGCGCAAATTGTTATAAATCGTATCGGTGTAACAAATCTAGATGATTGTCCTAAAGAAATTTTTGAGGAATTAAAAAAAGAAGCAAAAGGGGATTTAGCAAAGATGCTAACAAGTCTAGGAGCAGAAAGTGAATATAATGTAGAAATGGTGATGGGGACACTAAAAAAATCTAGTAACTATGCCGAAACAAACAGAAATGGAAAAAACGATTATACAATTACCATTAGTCAAGATTATGAGGGAGCTACTACTTTATACAAAGCTACAGCCATTGTACATGAATTGGTTCATGCCTATCTTTTAAGTGTTGTAGATAATTATAATACTTATCCAACAAATGCCCCTTTTGAAGATTATCCCACGTTATTTGAGTTTTATATTACTAAATTCCCGCATGATCCTAACATGACTGTTGCTGCACAGCATGAGGCAATGGCGGTTTCTACAGTCAATACAATAGCAAGTGCAATTTACGGGTACCAATTAAACAATCCTCCTTATAATATTTTTGATGTTGATTTACAAGTTTACAAAGACCTAGTATGGGGTGGATTAATGGAAACGCCAACATTTAAAGCTAAATTTCCTGTAGGAAGCAATGATTATAATAGAATTTATAATAGAGTGCGTGCAGAACAATCGGGGCGTCCTGTGGGAGAAGGAACGCCAAATGCCCAATCTCCAAGAGGAATACCGTGTAAGTAAAATATCTAAAAAATGAAAAACTATATTATTTGCATTAACCTTATCGCTCTTTTTGTATCTAGCTGTTCCTCTACTAAGGATAAATACAATGCTTTGAACAATTATTTTGAAACTGTTGTAACAGATTCTATGAAAGAAGTTATTGTTATAAAACAGAAAGACAACCCAAATCTTATACTCGACGTATTAAAAACAAATCAAATAAATGCTATAGATGCTAAAGGAGTAAAGCGAGTTGATAAAACTTTCTTTAAAGAAAAAGATTGGGATGCAATGAAAAAAAAGTATGGACGTATCCAATTGCCCGAGCAAGGAAATTCATTAGAAGATGAATTTTGGACAAAAGATGATTTTAGACATAAAAGAATCATTATTGAGTATTATAAAACACAAAATGATTTACTTAATAAGTATTTAGATATGCGTAATGATACTAATTATGAAATGTATTTTTTTTCAGATCCAATTTATTACCATAAAAAAAAATATTTGGTTTTTGTGGCAACTAAATCTAGCATGATAGGCGGAGGAAGCACTTTTGCTGTAATAATGGAGAAGAAAAGTGGAAAATGGATACAAACCTACGAAGCATACCCCAGTTGGTTTAATTAGATGCTTATTGCAATAATAGTCCAGATTCTTATTTATTCAATTGGAATCTGGATTGTTTTAAAAGATGTAAAAGATGAAAAAATATATTATTTGTATTGTAACTATCTCAATTTTTGTATCAGGTTGTTCCTCTACTAAGGATAAATACAATGCTTTGAACAATTATTTTGAAACCATTGTAAAAGATTCTACCAAAGAAGTTATTGTTATAAAGCGAAAATATAGTCCAAATATCACACTTGAAGTGCTAAAAGGAAATAAAATAAGTTATATAAATGTTAATGGTGTTACACAAGCGGATACTACTTTTTATAAAGAAAAAGATTGGAAAGCAATGAAAAAGAAGTATGGACGTATCCAATTGCCCGAACAAGGATATCTATTGGAAAATGAATTTTGGACAAAAGAAGACTTTAGGCACAAAAAAATTATTTTTGAGCATTATAAAACACAAAATGATTTGCTTATTAAATACATGAATTTTAATAATAGTCTTAATTTTGAAGTATACTTTTTCTCAGATCCTATCTATTATCACAAAAGGAAGTATTTAATTTTTACTGCAGTTCAGTCTCGTTTGGAAGGTGGTGGAAACTCTCATGTTGTAATAATGGAGAAGAAACACGGAAAATGGGTACAGACACATATAGGATATCCAGACTGGTTTAATTAAATGCTTATTACAATAATAGTCCAGATTCTTATTAAATAGGAATCTGGATTGTTTTAAAAGATGTGAAAGATGAAAAACTATATTATTTGTATCGTAACTATTTCAATTTTTGTATCAGGTTGTTCCTCGACTAAGGATAAATACAATGCTTTGAACAATTATTTTGAAGCCATTGTAAAAGATTCAACCAAAGAAGTTATTGTTATAAAACAGAAAAAAAGTTCAAATATTACACTAGAGGTTCTAAAAGCGAACCAAATAAGTTCTGTAGATGCTAAAGGAGTGAAGCGATATGATAAAACTTTCTTTAAAGAAAAAGATTGGGAAGTAATGAAGAAAAAGTATGGACGTATCCAATTGCCCGAACAAGGATATCTATTGGAAAATGAATTTTGGACAAAAGAAGACTTTAGACATAAAAGAATCATTATTGAGCATTATAAAACACAGACTGATTTACTTAATAAGTATTTAGATATGCGTAATGATACCAATTATGAAATGTATTTTTTTTCAGATCCAATTTATTACCATAAAAAAAAATATTTGGTTTTTGTGACGACTAAATCTAGCATGATAGGCGGAGGAAGCACTTTTGTTGTAGTAATGGAGAAGAAAAATGGAAAATGGATACAAACTCATGAGGCATATCCAGATTGGTTTAATTAGATGCTGTTCTAGATTCTAATTATAAAAAGCAAAACCGCCAAAAGATATTCTTTTCGGCGGTTTAGGTTTATGAGTATTATTATAAAAATTAGGAATCGTTTATTTTATTACCAGTTTTTTACTTTGCTTAAGTGTACCATCTGTAATTACTACATAATATATACCTGTTGGTAAATGGTTCACATGATAAGTAGTTGTATTACGAACTGTATCTATAAGCGCTCCATTATTGTTGTAAATTGTAATTACCAGATTAGTTGATTCTATATTCTTAAGTGAGAAGTTTACAACATCTGAAGCTGGATTAGGAGAAATTGTAAATGATTTATCGTTTTCAAATTCATTAATTCCAAGCGTAGGAGGAAGGGTAACATCCATAGGAGTGCTCCAGTCACTAGCTCCATTTGCGTATACAGCTCTTATTCTTATTTTGTAATTTCTCTCTTCTCCTTGTTTCTCAATATATTGACTATAAGATGTAGATGTTGCAAAATCTGCCCATCCTGTTACTGCATTATATAATTGTATTTCATAACTAGTAGCACCATTAATTAATGCCCATGTAGCGTAAAATCCATAAGGGTAAGTTCCATTAGATGGATCGTAAAATACAGGAATTGGTAGCGCTGGGTTTGCATCATCGATAGTTACTGTTGCAATATTAGAATAGGTAGAATAAGTAGTATTCTCGCTAGCTCTTACTTTATAAGAGTAAGTACTTCCTGCAGTTAATCCTGTATCTGTATATGAAGTTTCGTCGGCACTAAGAGTTGCAATTACGCTATATGCTCCGTTTCCTAAAGCTCTTTCTATAGAGAATCCAGTTTCGATGTCTGCATTATCATCCCATGTTAAATCAACTTCAAGAGTAGCTGCATTTGCTATTGCAACCAGATTAGATGGCGCTACTAAAGCTCCAGGAAGTGTAAAGTCTCTAGGAGTACTCCAGTCACTTGTACCTGTTGCATTTACAGCTCTCATTCTTACTCTATAACTTGTTTGTGTTCCTTTTTTATTAATATATAAGAAATGAGCAGTTGATGTTCCTTGGTCAACCCATCCGTCAGTTTCATTATATACCTGAATGTCATAACTAGTTGCACCATTGATTAATCCCCATGTTACATAAAAACCTGCAGCATAAATTCCTGTATCTCCTTCATTAATTATTGGTTTAGCCAATGTTGGGTTCGGATTAGAATCTTCGATTGTTACTGTTGCCACATTCGAGTAATCGGAATTTGTAGCATTCATATTTGCTTTTATTCTATAAGAATAAGCGTTTCCTTTTGTTAATCCTGTATCTGTATAAGAAGTTATGTTTGGAGCAAAAGTTTTAATAACGCTATATGCACCAGTTCCTTCAGCTCTTTCTAATGTAAATCCTGTTTCATTATCTGAGTTATCTACCCATGTTAATGCAACCGAAAGTGCTGTTACATTTACTGTTCCTGCCAAATTGCTAGGCGCATTGATAATTGGGGTTGTTATAGATTCGTTTGGTTTAGTATTGTAAGCAAAATTAGTAACGGTATATCCGTCTCCGCTTGCAGTTACTTTTACTTTCATCCATCCGTAACATATTCTTCCTCTATTAGTGTATTCAAAACCTACATAACCAGTTTCGTTATCCCAAGTATTGTATGTTGCTGTACGTAAATCTAATTGATTAGGATATGCTCCCGGAGCTGTAAAATTACTTGATGCTCCTATAGTACCACCTGCAGGAACTTTAGTGATATTTCTTGTTCCTGGTTCGCAAACTAATCTTTTACCATAAGTTTCGATTTTTAATGCATTTGCTGCAAATTGCCATGCCCCATATTCGGTATTATCACCGATAATTAAGCTAAACCATTGCCAGTTTGCTGCTGGTGAAGCTACATAGTCAGGATTGTCTACATAATAGATTCCAAAAGGAGCTTCAAATTCTACTTTTATTGTTTTTGATGCATTATCTAGTGTTGTAATTCCGCCAGTTATTGCTGCATCTTTAAATGTAACTACTACCGAAGAATTATTATTAGGTAAGTGAGAAGTTGCTTTTCCTGTTAAAGCAAGTACTGCTTTAGAGTTATTCTCTAATGTTAAAGTTGCAGTTAATCCTGCTGGTACTCCTGTAATTGTATAATCGGTACCTACAATTAATGCTCCTGAACTTTTGGTAAAAGTTCCGTTATTGGTAGATAATGTAATTACTGCATTTATAGGAACTGCACCATCATTATTGTCAGATTCGTATAATGTGCTTGGTGATAATGTTACCCCAACTTTTGCAGTTACTCCTGTAGTTATAGGCGAACCTGGTTGTGTGTTATAGGCATATTCAGATATTGTATATCCGTTTCCGTCTGCATCTACAGTAACTTTGAACCATCCGTAACAAGTTGCGCCCTCAAGCAGAAAGTCAAAACCTACATATCCTGTTTTACCATCCCAGTTTTTGTATGTTGTAGTGCGCAAATCTAATTGATCAGGATATGCTCCCGGAGCTTTAAAATTACTAGCAGCACTTATTTGAGTATTTGCAGGAAGTAATGAAATGTTTCTTGTTCCTGTTTCACATACTAGTTTTTTAGCATAGGTTTCAATTTTTAAAGCATTGGCTGCATATCTCCAAGCTCCAAATGATGGATCATCTCCTTTTTCGATATCAAATGCTTTCCATGTAAGCGCCGCATTTGCAGTTGCATCTGGCATATCTACAAAGTAAATTCCGTATGGATCTGCAAATTTAAGATCATAGTATAAAGCAGTACAAGTCATAGTCGAAGCTCCGCCTGAGAAAGCTGCTGGTAACAATGTAATTGTTCCTTTGGCACTATTAGATTTTAAATGGCTTGTAGCTTTTCCCGTTAAAGTAACTGTTAATAGAGAATTAGAATTAACTGTGATTACTGGAGTAATTCCTGCTGGAAAAGTATGGGTAAAATGTGTTCCAGAAGTTAGTGTTCCAGAAGCTAGAGCAAATGTCTCTGTTCCTGTAAGGGTAATTGTTGCAGCAGTATCAAACGAGCCATCATTAACAACTGCTTCTTTAAAGAAATTTGTACTTGAAGCTAATAATCCTCCTGTTGTATTTACTCCCGTAGCAATTAAATTACTTTCTTGCCAAAGAGTTTTTCTTGCAGGATGTTCTAAGGCAGCAAGCATTCTGTCTATTTGACCCTGAGTATACATTTTGTAACAACCTTGAGCACCATTGTAACCCATGTAGTTTTCATTATTTACTCTGTCGCCATTACAATTTGTTCCTTGTGTACATGACAACGTATGTTTACCATCTTCAAGTGGGGTGTCATCTACTTCATCAGAACCTGTGCAACCACCTTCAAAAGTGTGTATTAAATTTAGGAAATGACCAAACTCATGTGTTAATGTAGCCGAAAATTCTTTACTATAAGAGTTGTCAAACAAATAAGCACCGTTAAATACAACTCTCGCTGTATTACTAGCAGTCATACCTGTACTTGGGTACCAGGCAACTCCTGAATTGTTAAGTGTTCCATCGGCATATAAATCGTTCTGAATATAGACATTCATATACTTTTTATTATCCCATGCATCAGCAGCGATTTGGTCATCGTATCCGCCACCATTACCATAACCATTTTTTGCAGGGTGAAATACAACTCCAGAAGAGCAACCTCCATTTGGGTCGATTTTAGCAAGTTTAAATTCAATTTTTAATGTTCCTCTTCTTGCCTGAAAAAATGGATCTACAGTTGCGTAATCTGCATTACGACCATTAAAATCATCATTTAGTTCTTTTAGGTGGTTTACGATTTTTTGGTAAGTAACGGTTTTCCCGCTTTGAACATCACCGTAAATATGAAACACTACTGGTATAACATAGGACGTTTCTACTTTTTTGGATGTTTTGGATTTCCTTTCAGCACTGAATTTTTTGCTAAAAGTATCAAAGTCTTGTTTCTCTTTTAATGCATGCGGATTCAGTTTGTAAATCTTTTCGTTTTCTTCGCTAGTCCGACAAGGTAATCCTTGAGCACTTATCTTTAAAACGAAAATGAACGCCATAAATAAAAATAATTTTGTTTTCATAATCTTAGGAATTTGTTAGTATGAAACCAAAGATATTTTTATATTGAATTATGTAGTTGTACTATTTTATTCGTTTATGATATCAAATTATCTATAAATTAACCTAGAAATTACATTATGTATTTTTATTCTTATAAAATTATAGAT
>NZ_NCWQ01000160.1:0-4352 GCF_002156885.1 Flavobacterium sp. AJR
AAATTTGAAAGAAAAAACTTATTTTTATAAAATAATTGTGCCATCTTTATTAGAATTTAAAAATTGGAGTATTATGATTAACAAACCTTACGATTTAGAAGAACGAACTTTTTTGTTTGCAAATGAATGTAGAACATATATTAGAACTTTACCTAAAACAACATCAAACATAGAAGACGGAAAACAATTAGTTAGATCTTCTGGTTCTGTAGGAGCAAATTATATTGAAGCAAATGAAAAACTTGGGGATAAAGATTTAATATTTAGACTTAAAATCTCTCGAAAAGAAGCTAAAGAATCTAAATTCTGGTTACGCTTATTACATGAATCAAATCCCGATCAAAGAACACTTTCAAATTCTTTATTATTCGAAGTAGAAGAATTACGAAAAATTTTATCTGCAATAATCACCAAAACTTCAAAATAATTATTGAGATTTTAATCTTACTTTTGCAACTCAAAACTCGTATAGTTTTACTCCTTTTTACAATTGGAATTTGGAATTTCTTTTTTTAGAATTCCCTCCTTTCAGATTGAAATTTGGAATTTAAAAAATTGGAATTTCTTTTTTATGTTTAAATTCAAACAATTCTCTATTCTACAAGATAAAACTGCTATGAAAGTTGGTACTGATGGTGTTTTATTAGGCGCATGGACTCCTATAACCAACAATCCTTTTAGTATTTTAGATGTTGGAGCCGGAACTGGACTTATTGCCTTGATGCTAGCACAAAGAACCTCAGCAGAACAAATCGACGCTTTAGAGATAGATGAAGCTGCATATGAACAAGCTGTAGATAATTTTGAAAACGCTCCTTGGAATGACCGCCTATTTTGTTATCATGCAGGATTAGACGAGTTCATGGAAGAACCAGAAGACGAATATGATATCATTGTATCAAACCCTCCTTTTTACAGCGAAGATTACAAAACTGATAACGATCAAAGAGATTTAGCACGTTTTCAAGACGCAATGCCTTTTGAAGATTTAGTTGAAGCGGCTGATTTATTGCTTTCGGAAAACGGAATCTTCTCAGTAATTATTCCATTTAAAGAAGAAGAGAAATTTATTACTCTAGCCAAAGAATTTGAGTTATATCCTTTTAAAATCACTCGAGTAAAAGGAACACCTGTAAGCGATATTAAACGCAGTTTATTAGCCTTTAATCGCGCTGAAAACACAGACATTTCTATCGATGAATTAATTGTCGAAACTGAAAGACATGTTTATACTCCCGAATACATCGAATTGACCAAGGATTTCTATTTAAAAATGTAAGCTTTAAAAAACTTACAAAGAGAGAAAGCGAACTTTCTCTCTAACTTGTTTTAAGATATTATTTTTGGCAACACCAGTTTCCAGGATATCTTTTTGGATAAACTCCAAAGCCGCAAGCTTCTACAGAATAAACGCAATAACCTGTTTGTTCGGAATATGTCCAATCTCCTACTGCTCCACCGTTAATTAGTTTTTGTTCGCTTTTTGTTAATTTTTGAGCACCTTCTACGTTTAAAATGTTTTTTAACATGATTTGTTTTTTTATTGTTTCGTTAATAGCTCAATCTTTTAAAGACATTTGAACTTTCTGTCTAATCTCACGCAAGAATATTTTTAAGTCTATTAAAGAATCTAGCATATAACTAGTATTTTAATAGAAATTTGTCGATGATAAAATAGCTTAAAAACTACATGTGAATTTTTAAGCACAATATTAAAGATAAGAACTCAACTAATTAAACAATAGATATATACACAAAAACAACAAACATTGAGAACCTATTTTGTTACATTTATAACCTAAGATTAAACTGACACAATAGAAACAAAAACGCATGAAAATTTCAACAGTCCTTTTAAAAGAAATATCATCGATTTGAATCTAGTTAAAAATGAATAATCGTTATTGAAGAAGTAATTAAAAGAAGTAATTATGAGGTCTCGTTATCGGATATATCGAGTTGATGAAAGATCTCTATCTAAAAAATATAAACTTTAAAACCGGCTAAAAGAAGTAACTCAATTATAAAAATACACAGAGAGAAAGCGGACTTTCTCTCTGGTATGTTTTAAAAATTATTTTTCGCAACACCAGTTACCCGGATATTGTTTTGAATAAAGCGCACCGCTACAAACAGGAAGTGGATAAACACAATAACCCGTTGCTTCAGAATATCTCCATTCTCCTGCACTAATTAATTTTTGTTCGCTTTTGGTTAGTTTTCTCGCACCCTCTAAATTTAAAATGTTCTTTAACATGATTTGTTTTTTATGGTTTTGTTAATAGCTCAATCGTTTAAAGACAGTTGAACTTTCTGTCTAATCTCGCGTAAGAATATTTTAATTCTATTACAAAACCAGCTGATACCTTTGTTTTTTAATAGAAAATCACATTTGATGAAATAGTTTAAAAACTACATAGTAATTTTTAAGCAGAACATTAAAGATAAAATATAACCAATTAAAATACAGACAGATAATAAAAAACAATAAACATTGAACGTCTATTTTGTTAAATTTATAACCAAAAACTTAACTGTTTTATAAGAGGGAGAAACATAATATATTTGAAGTAAATACCATTGGCTTTTAATTCAAATTAAAAGCTAATGGTATCTCTATTGAGGAATAAATTATAGGAAGTAACTACACCTTTTTATTCTCGAATATATCGAGCTAACGAAAGATTGCTATGTTAAAAAGTGTAGAAAAGAATTATCTTAATTGTAAAATAACACAGAGAGAAAGCGAACTTCCTCTCTAATATATTTTAAAAACTATCTTTCACAACACCAACCACCGGCATAGCTTTTCGGATAAGTATCATCGCAAGAACTATAATTACTAAAACACCATCCTGTTTCTGGACTAAATTTAGCCCCACCTCCGTTAATTGATTTTTGTTCGTTTTTGGTTAATTTTTTGGCACCTCCCAAGTTTAAAATGTTTTTTAACATAATTTAAAATTTTATAGTTTCGTTAATAACCCAATCGTTTAAAGACATTTGAGTCTTATGTCTAATCTCGCGCAAGAATATTTTGAATCTATTATAAAACCAGCAAACACCTCGTTTTTAATAGAAAATCATCTTTGATAAAATAGTTTAAAAACTACATCGTAATTTCTAAGCATAACATTAAAGATAAAAACATAGGCTATTAAAAAACAAACAGATAATCAAAAACAATAAACATTAAAGATCAATTTTGTTAAATTTATAACCTAGGATTTGACTGATTCAAAATATAGCGAGAAGACACAACGATTGTAAGACATAAAATCTTAATTCTGTCTAAAAAGGCTCTTAAACTGATATAGTATTCTTTCGAGTAATCGTAAATCTTCGGTAACAATTTCTGCACTACCTTTCATCTCTTGTTGAAAAGGAATTTTCTTTTTATACGATGTTTCCAATCCTTTAGGTAGCGATATATCTAGCAATAGATTCCCATCTTTATCTGGAATAAGCGAAATATTTTCGACCTTGCCTCTAATTACACCAAACTCTCTGTCTGGGAAATTAAACAATCGAATATTAACTTGTTGTCCTAGTTTAATTTTTCCTGAATTCTGAGCCTTTGCTTTGGCTTTGCCAATATATCCTTTTTCAGTATCTGGAATAATCGAAAAAACATTCTCTCCCGAAGTAATTGTTTGGCTCTCTGTCCATACTTGCAAAAAAGTAACTATACCCGGAATTGAGGATCTTAATGTGTAAGCTAATTCCCAATCTTTAATCCCTTTTTTTAACTGATAAAAAGATTGCATTAAGTTGCGCTCTAAATTCACTTCTTCTTTCGTTCCGCTTATTTTAGTGCCTTGACTAGATCTGGAGTTTTCTATAAGGGATGATTTTAACTGCGATATTGATGAAAGCAATCCTTTATAATTCTTATCTGCCTGAAGATAACTCAACTTTTTATTTTCTAAATCTTGTGTCGAGATAACTCCTTTTGCATACAAGGCTTCGAAACGATTAACATCGTTCTTTTGAAGTTGTAATTCGCTTTCGTTGATGCTTTTTTGCTGCTGCAAAATAGCCAATCGCTCTTTTATCTGGGTATGTTCTGATTTTTGAGCATTATTTTCTACCTGAAAAGGTTGTAGGTTTTCATTAAGTTTCCATGCTGCATAGTCCTTCTGAAATACTCCATAAGCATTTTCCATCTCTCCAAACTGCATATTGTTTAGGGAAGCAAATGGAAATTCTTTATTTCTGTCATTTATATTAAAATTGTCTACTGTGTTTTTTAGAACAAAGACATCTTTATAATTAGCTGAATTTTCGATAATTGCAAGCGGTGTATTTTTTGACACTTTTGCTTTATCTTTTACTAAAATTGCTTCGATTCT
>NZ_NCWQ01000161.1:0-4226 GCF_002156885.1 Flavobacterium sp. AJR
GTCTTTAATGTATTTATATAATTGTAAAAATCTTTAGATATAGCTTCCACTTTATGAGCTGTTTGAGCCGCCAGAGCAAATTCTCCTTTTGCCTCTTCTGCTTTAGTATCTAATGAAGCTAACTTTTGTGCATTGCTCATATTTGAAGATGCATTGGCACTTTCAAATTTCTCATTCATTAAGCCAAAAGCAGACAATACTTCTTTTGACATATTCATTGCTAACATTGCGATAAAAACCAGATACATAAGGTTTATCATCTTCTGTCTAGGGGTTAATTTTCCTCCTGCCATATTTTCTAAATAATTAGTTCGTATTAATAATAATTGCTTTTTAACTAATTATCCTTTGTTACCCATAGCCGAAAGCATACCGCCATATACATTGTTTAAAGAAGCAATATTTGCAGTCATAGATTGCATTTGCTCTTTTAGTTTAGTTGCGTTTTCAGCGATTTCTTTATTAGCTTCTGCATTTCTAGAAGCACTTTGTAATTGAACTTTATATAGACTGTTTAATGATTCCATTTGAGAAGCCGCAATAGATAACTCATCGCTGTATTTTTTAGTAGAAGCAATTGAATCAACAGTTGGAGCAATTCCTTTAGCAGCAGATTCAAAATTCTTAATACTGTTACCTAAGCTTGACATTAACTCACCGTCAATTTTAGCTTCTTTAAGCATAACATCTAATTTTTGAGATAATAGCCCTTGTGCTTCAGTTGGAGTCTCCACTTTAGCCATTTTAGTTTCCTTTCTAGTTTTACCATCTCCTAATTCTGGATATACAATAGTCCAATCCAATTCTTTTTCTACTGGTTCAAAAGCAGAAAGAGCAAAGATTAATGCTTCTGTTACTAGCCCGATTGAAAGCATCAAGGTTCCTGTTAACGGTCCGATTTCAAAGTGAGTAATTTTGAATAAAGCTCCAATAATTACTACTGCTGCTCCCATACCATAAGCGAAATTCATTGCTTTTTTACTTAATAATGCCATAATTTTTTTGTTTTAAATTTTATTTTAGGTTTTAAATAAGAACTTGTTTTTATTTTTAATTTGCGCTAAATAATTAATCATCTTAATTCTCTGTTACTTAAGTTTCCATATAAAATGATCTGATTTTTTATCTAATAAAAACATGCAAATGTCTTTATAAATCACTATCCCCTATAAACAACAAAAGCCTTTAAATAAACAGATTAAGACATTTCTTTGTTGCTTTATAATTTTAACAGAAATAATCTGTCAAACAAACTCCTTAAATATTTTAAAAAAAGAATATTAGACAAAAAGGATGTAATAAAGGAATTTGAGTTTCATATAAATGCTAAAATAATACGACTCCAGAAATACAAGTCATGTCTTAAAAGCTATGGGAATAGATAATGAAACGGCTCAATCGACAATACGATTTTCAATAGGAAAATACACAACCCAAGATGATATTGATTTTGCAATTAATAAAGTAGAAGAAGTTCTAACCACATTACGCCCTATAAAATTGAAATAAACAAGCTGGCAACGTTGGATTAACTAATAAGTATTCTAAAAAAAAATAAGGAAGCCGAAGCTTCCTTAATCTTGAAAAGAACTTATTTAAAAAATTACTTGTCTCATGGAGTAAGACAAATGAAAAATCTAAAGCAAATATCTCCTTATTCTAGAAGTAATTCTGCCTCAAAACGTTTTTAAAAACATATAATAAGACAAAAAAACAACTTTAAAATTTATGATTCTAGTTTATAATGTATATCCGACTGCTCTCTTAAAGTTGCAGCACTTTTCTCTGGAGTAATATCTCTTTGAGACTCACCTAACATTTCGTAACCTACCATAAATTTCTTAACCGATGCTGATCGCAATAAAGGTGGATAAAAATGCATATGGAAATGCCATTCCAGATGTGCATTACCATCTGTTGGAGCCTGATGAATACCTGATGAGTATGGAAAAGATGTCTTAAAAAGATTATCGTATTTTGTTGTCAACTGTTTTAAAATTTTAGCGAAAGCAGTTGCTTCTTCTTCAGTAAAATCAGTAATTCTTCCAAAATGTCTTTTGCTTATAATCATCGTTTCATAAGGCCATATTGCCCAAAACGGAACCAAAGCTACAAAGTGATCATTTTCTATAACGATACGTTCATCCTTTTTTAATTCAGCTTGAAGGTAATCTTGTAAAAGAGTAGCCTTATATTTATCAAAATAATTTTTTAAACTATTTTGTGTTTTTTCAACCTGAGTTGGCAAGGATGATTGTGCCCAAATTTGTCCATGAGGATGCGGATTGCTACATCCCATAACGCTTCCTTTATTTTCAAAAATCTGAACGTGATTTATATATTTAATTGCACCTAAATCTGTATATTCTTTTTGCCATGTTTTTACAATATTTTCAATATCCTTTACTTCCATTTCTGGTAATGTAAGGTCATGTCTTGGCGAAAAACAAACTACTCTTGAGATTCCTCTTTCTGGTTTAGCCAGAAAAAAAGTGTATTTAATATCTTCTTCATAAATGATTTCATCCTGCTTCATGGCAGCAAAATCATTTTCGAAAACAAAGCTTCCTTCGTATTTAGGATTATTCATTCCGTTTGCCCTTACATTATCTGGACACAAATAGCAAGTTGGGTCATATTTAGGTAAAGGTTCGGTAATAACTAACTCATTTTGTCCTTGCCACGGGCGTTTTGCTCTATGAGGTGAAACTAAAACCCATTCGTTAAGTAATGGATTATAACGTCTGTGTGGGTCTTCGCTAATATTAAAATTTCTCATTTAATTTTATAAGTTGTAAAGTGATGTTCCATTTGCTATTTTTACGTCGTAAAATTTTAATTCAATCCCAAATATATCTAAATAAAGGGACGAAAACTTATTTTTTACTTCATTTTCTTCTCCTTTTTTAATTAAATTAATGGTGCAGCCTCCAAAACCGCCTCCCATCAATCGAGAACCTATTATAGAATCATCATCTTTTGCAGTAGCAACAAGCATATCTAGTTCTGGACAACTCACTTCATATTCATTAGACAAACCATCATGAGTATCAAAAAGCAATTGTCCTAAAAGCTCAATGTTGCCTTTATCAAGAGCGTTACAAGCCTGTGCAACACGATTAATTTCTTTTACAACATAGTGCACTCTTTTAAAAACTATTGCATTCATTTTATCCTGAATGCTTAATAACTGATCTTCTGTACAATCTCTAAAACTTTTTATTTCAGGAAAATGATTTTTAATTATCGATAAACCTTCCCCACATTCTTTGCGACGCGTATTATATTCAGATGTAAATAATGAATGTTTTACATTACTATCAAATAAAACCAAAACATAATCACTAAAATTAGCATCGTGATATTCAAATTCCAACGTTTTGCAATCTAATTTGATTACTTTATTTTCTTGTCCATGTACGCTGGAAAACTGATCCATTATACCGCAATTAATCCCAACCCAATGTTCGGCCTTTTGTCCTAATAAGGCAATATCTACTTTATTAATAGTAAGATTAAACAATGCTGCAATTCCAAAAATCATCCCACATTCTAACGCTGCCGAAGATGATAAACCTGAACCAACGGGAATATTACTGCTAAAAACGCAATTAAATCCTTCAAAAGAAAAACCATTATCCTGAAGTTGTTTTATAACTCCAAGAATATAATTTGTCCATACAACATTACTTAACTGAATCTCTTTTGTTAAATCAACTTCAAATTCGTCATTTAAATCTATTGCATAAATTTTTGATTTTTTTGAATTACTCTTCTCAAAAGCAAAACAAATAATTTTATCTATAGCTGCTGGTAAAACATAACCATCATTATAATCTATATGTTCACCTATAATATTAATTCTTCCTGGAGAGAGGACTACTTTTTGTGGTTGGTTACCAAATTTTTCTTTAAAAAAATGGGTTGTATTTTGGATTAAAATATCATTCATTATTATTTACTAATTAATATGGTTGATGGGTTAATTTATTTAAACTTTTAAAATTCAATTAAAATTCAATTAAAAGAAACTCATAAGATAAAGAAAAACTAATTTCATTAAATTATTTACAATTAATAGAAAACCAAAAATAAATACTTACACAAAACAATCCTACTAGTCCCTACTGGTTTTGAGAATATAAAAATGAAATCCTCAAAAATTGCAACTTTATCAAAATAATATTCTATAATATTTTTTTAGAATATATCATCTTCAACTCCCA
>NZ_NCWQ01000162.1:0-4181 GCF_002156885.1 Flavobacterium sp. AJR
TCCGTTTTCTTCTTTCTTATCAATCTTTCAAGGAACTTTCCGTTATTTAGCGGGGTGCAAATGTAACATCCGTTTTCCATTCTCACAAGCTTTTCGAAATCTTTTTTTTTTAGAATTTTATTTCTAATTTGATTCGTCTTGCTTGTCAGTATTTAAAGGAACGTTTGTCGTTGTTGCGGGTGCAAAACTACCACCTTTATCTAGATAAACAATACCTTTTAGAGAGTATTTTTGGTTTATTTTTTATTCTTTTCTTAATACTCTGATAACGCACCCCTTACGGTCTGTTATTTTTTGTTGTTTTCTATCTGCTTTGGGCACTTTAGGGCATTTGACCTGTTTTTCCCTTGGTTTTGCTGGATTTCTTGGGGCTTCTCGCATTCTTGTTTCTCGCAGATTTAGCAGATTTCGAGCTTCCTATCCCTGATAGCCACGAAGCATCGGGGAAAATCCTTGGCCTTTTTCCTTTAAAAGGACAACACTGGAGCATCCCAAAGATTCGGGAGCAGGAAACAGCTCCTAAAAAAGCTTCTCCTATATAGTATAGTAAAATATCGCTCCTATTATATAAGGAGAAAAGCTCTCCTTAAATATAGGTACATAAAAGAAGAAGCCCTCTCATAATTTGAGAGGGCTTCTTCTTAGGTTTTTGAGAAATAGAATTCTTAATTCGTTTTCATTGGTGGCAAATCGAATGCTTTTGAATCGTGTTCGAAGTTGTTACGGTGTGAACCGTCACAAAAAGGTTTATTAACAGATAGTCCACAACGACAAAGCCCTAATGCAGCTCTTCCTTGTAATCCGTAAACTGTCCCTTCTGAATCCAATATTTCGAAATCACCTTCTATCTTGATAGATCCGTTTTTATTAATTATTAGTTTAGTCTTGCTCATAATGTTCTTTTCTTTTTTTGCATCAAAGATTGCAAAATATATTCCGAACGATTTGCATTAGATTGTGGTTTTTATGGATTGAAGGCTTAGTTTAAATTAATTCTACTTTATGAGGTAAGCTATTACGCGAAGTTGCGCAAAGATTACACAGAGATTCACAAAGTTTTCTCCACCCAATGCTTTATTATCCTCTTCGTGGATTCTCTCTGCGCAAAAGCTACACAGAGATTCGCAAAGGTATTTACAGGACTTTGGCTCCGCTCAGTCTGACAAGTTTGCATCTTAGAGCTTTTGCCATTTGGTCACTTAGTAACTCTGCTACACTTCATCTTTATCCTATATAATCTACAAAACTTGGTGTTTTCTAGCCCAGATAGGAACGGCATCCTTTGCTTGCCTTCTTTAGGCAAGTAAAGATAAAGTGGATAGCTGGAAATAGCTCCTGATAAAAAAGAATATCCCGAAGCGTCGGGACTCAATTCTATTGCTTATTTTTGCACAGAATTTATCATAATAAAACCTAAAGTCGGCTTATATTACGACTTTATCAGAAAAATAAAAATCAATTTTATGTTACAAAATCCTAAGAGATATACCATTACTGCTGCTTTACCTTATACGAACGGACCGATACACATTGGCCATTTGGCGGGCGTTTACGTGCCATCGGACATTTATTCTCGCTACTTACGTATGCAGGGGAAAGATGTGGCTTTTATTTGCGGAAGCGATGAGCACGGTGTGGCGATTTCTATGAAAGCTAAAAAGGAAGGTATTACTCCGCAAGAGGTTATTAACAAATATGACGGAATTATCCGTAAATCTTTTATCGATTTCGGAATTTCTTTTGATAATTATTCTAGAACTTCGGCTAAAATTCATCATGATACGGCTTCGGAATTTTTTAGAACGTTGTATGATAAAGGTGATTTTATTGAAGAAGTAACGGAACAATTATATGATTCTAAAGCGAATCAGTTTCTTGCTGATCGTTTTGTTGTTGGAACTTGTCCTAAATGTGGCAATGAAGAGGCTTACGGGGATCAGTGCGAAAAATGTGGATCTACGCTTAATGCAACTGATTTGATTAACCCGAAATCGACTATTACTGGTGAAACTCCAATTTTAAAATCGACTAAACACTGGTTTTTACCTTTGGACAGATATACTGATTTCTTGACGGAATGGATTTTGGTCGGTCATAAAAATGACTGGAAACCTAATGTTTATGGTCAAGTAAAATCATGGGTTGATGGTGGACTTGAGCCTCGTGCTGTAACGCGTGATCTTGACTGGGGAATTGATGTTCCTGTGGAAGGTGCTGAAGGGAAAAAATTATATGTTTGGTTTGATGCTCCTATCGGTTACATCTCATCGACTAAAGAATGGGCTGCACGCGAAGGTAAAGATTGGGAACCGTACTGGAAGGATGAAGATACTAAACTGGTACATTTTATTGGGAAAGACAATATTGTTTTTCACTGTATTATTTTCCCTGCGATGCTTAAAGCTGAAGGAAGTTATATTTTGCCAGACAACGTTCCTGCAAATGAGTTTTTGAATTTGGAAGGAAATAAACTTTCGACTTCTAAGAACTGGGCGGTTTGGTTACATGAATATTTAGAAGATTTTCCTGAGAAGCAAGATGTTTTGCGTTATGCACTGACAGCTAATGCTCCGGAAACTAAAGATAATGATTTTACCTGGAAAGATTTTCAGGCTAGAAACAACAACGAATTGGTTGCCGTTTTTGGTAACTTTATTAATCGTGTTGTGGTTTTGACTAATAAATATTACGACGGTTTTATTCCTACTCCAAATGAATTAACGGAGATTGACGAAGCTACTCTAGCTGAATTAAAAGCATATCCTGCTGTTATTTCTAGTTCGGTAGAACGTTACAGATTCCGTGAAGCATTGGGTGAGTTAATGAATGTTGCTCGTTTAGGAAATAAATATCTTGCCGATGAGGAGCCGTGGAAAGTTATGAAAGACAATCCGGAACGTGTAAAAACTCAGATGTATGTAGCATTACAAATTGCTGCTGCGTTGAGCATTTTATCTGAACCGTTCTTGCCTTTTACTGCTACTAAATTATCGAGAATATTAAAGAATGAAGGCAAACTGAAATGGAGTGACATCGCTGAAACTTCGGATTTAATTCCTGCTGGTCACCAGATTGGTGAAGCTGAATTACTTTTTGCTAAAATTGAAGATGAAGAAATTCAGAAACAAATAGATAAACTAGAAGCTACAAAAACTGCTAATCTTGCTGAAAACAAACAACCTGAGCCTCAGAAAGATTTGATTCAGTTTGAGGATTTTGCCAAAATGGATTTGCGTGTAGGAACTATCCTTGAAGCGGAAAAGATGCCGAAAGCTAATAAACTTTTGATTCTGAAAGTTGATACTGGAATTGATGTTCGTACAATTGTTTCGGGAATTGCTGAGAGTTTTTCGCCAGAAGAAATAGTTGGAAAACGTGTAACTGTGCTAGCAAACTTAGCTCCAAGAGCATTACGTGGCGTTGAAAGTCAAGGAATGATCTTAATGACTACAAATGCTGAAGGAAAATTGGTTTTTGTAAATCCTGATGCTGATGCTGCAAATGGAGAAACGATAAACTAGTTTTTTGTGAAATGTCAGATGTGAGAATATAAAAAATAAAGTATTTTCTTATATTTTGTTGTTGTTCTCTGAATTTATAGTTGTACGTTTGCTCTGCAAAAATACCTTAAGGAGCAATCCTAAAATTATATTATAAATTAACATAAGCGATTCCCTCGCCATGATGTCCCTTTGGAAACTACGGGAAATCTATCCTTACGGGTATTTTTGCACATCTAAAGCGAGGGTTTCGTGTACATATTATTTTCGATTATGCAAAAAGAAAAAGTAATAAGAACGCATCATGATGTAATGCCATCCGTGGCAAACTTCCTTTCTGCCCTTTGGCTTGAAGGTGAATTTAGAAACCAACCCGAATATTTAACTGAAATATTCGATATGATTCTAGAATCTGAAATTGGGAATAATCTCGATATCAGAACTAAAATGATTGGTTGCATAAAAACTAGTCGGATGCTCGCCAAATCACTTGAGCCTTTTTCGGATAAACAAATAGAAAAAGCTTGTAATAAAATGGTTAATGTCTGAGATTAAAATAATAAAACGCGTGAATTTCTTAATTGATTCACGCGTTTTTTACTTTAAAAAAAACTTTTCTTACCTAATTATATTTAAGAGAAAAACAAGATATTAGCCAGACAAAAATCAAACCTCCAATAA
>NZ_NCWQ01000163.1:0-4129 GCF_002156885.1 Flavobacterium sp. AJR
ATGTTACATAGGATAAATGAGCTATTATCTAACAATGAAGTATTTGCTTTTGAGACAACATTAGCCACAAAAAGTTATAAATCAAAAGTAATTCTGGCGCAAGAAAAAGGATATAAGGTTATACTTTTGTTTTTTTGGCTTCAAGATGTTAATCTGGCTATTGAAAGAGTAAGAACAAGAGTTCAAGAAGGTGGTCATAATATTGAAAATGATGTTATCAGACGCCGATATGCCAATGGATTAATAAATTTATTTAAGATACATTTACCAATAGTTGATGAGGCAATGATATTTGATAACACTAATGCAAAGGCAGAATTAATAGCACAAAAAACATTAGGTAATACGATTGAGATTTTAAAT
This sequence comes from Flavobacterium sp. AJR, assembly GCF_002156885.1. Taxonomy (NCBI): domain Bacteria; kingdom Pseudomonadati; phylum Bacteroidota; class Flavobacteriia; order Flavobacteriales; family Flavobacteriaceae; genus Flavobacterium; species Flavobacterium sp. AJR. Next base: position 364 of record NZ_NCWQ01000163.1, read on the forward strand.
AAAATTAAGTTCGATAAACTAAAAGAATAACGACAAATGGAAAATCACAAAACAACATCGACTCAGAAGAAAGTTCTAGAAGGAATGGATAAAGTTTACGAAAAGTTAATTGAATTTAAAAAGAAAACAAACAGCGATTTAGTAGTAATGAAGGATGGTAAAATAGTCAGAATAAAACCTAATACATTGTAATTTTTTTTGAAAATAAATTTTAAGCTCATTTCTATGGGCTTTTTTTATGCAGATATTTAAACAAAAGTAAAGATGAAATTTCTGACGGAGATAGTAATGCCCAAGCCGTGTTTACTGGGACTCAATAATTTTTAGTATAATGAGGGTCTAAAAGCATTAAATCATTTCACACAGTTTACGTCCGCACAGCGGACATAATTTGAAAGATTTGATTATACTTACCAAATTTCCTTAGTGAAAAGCTCATATATATCGGAATTGGAATATGTTCTGAAAGGAATTCTAAAGTGAACTTGATAGATTAATAGTTATTCATACAGTCATGTTTCTTATGTTTTCAATTGTGTCCACACTGCAGACACAATTGAGTAAAAATGGTATTAATTAAATATAGAGTTTTTAGTGGACGCTTAACCATTCGAACCTTAATTCTGTAACGCTTGTTTTTGCTGGATGTTTGATTCTTGTAAATTGCCTGTGCCACGATTCTGCCACAAAACTCTAAGTAGTCATTTTTTGTCGCTTAATTGTATTTCAGCTTTATTTACATTTTGTTATTACTGAAAGGTTACTTTCTTGGAGTGTAATTAGCAAAATATTTTAAATCTAATTCTTCTTTAAAAATAATTGTTTTAATTTCCGCTTTGTAATTTTTGATACTCAAAAATATTTAGGTTCTCTAAATGCTTATGTCTTCTAGTGGTATTATAAAAATTTTCAATGTACTCAGTAATCGCAAGTTCAGCTTCATACTTATTTCCAAAATTGTTTTGGTAGATTTTGTTGTGTTTTTATTTTTTAAGCATTTTATAAAATGCTAGTAAAAAATGTAACTTTGGAAAAAAACTATGAAAGCTACAGGATTTTTGAAATATTTCTTTACTATTATTTTACTCACCCTATTTGTCGCAAGTTGTAGTATTCATACTTCATCTTCAAATTCTGGCAAGATTCCTCCTGGGCAGGCAAAAAAAATGTCCGGAAGCAAGAGTGCAAAAAATTATGCACCTGGTCAGCAGAAAAAAAGATAAGCTATTCTTAATAAGATTGAATCCTTACCAAGCTAAAAAAATGGACCTGTTTATTAAATTTGATATTTTTTGTGACTGTCAAAAAAGCACATTATTTGATTAAATATCTTATTTATATACAAAAAACAAAAAGGGGGACTTCCGCATGTCCCCCTTTTGTTTGCAATTTAATGTTTTCCATGTCCTTTTCCGTGTCCATTAATTTTATGTTCTTTGTTATTCCCTTTACCAGGTTTTTTACCAATAGTTTTTTGTGGTTTGCCTTTGTAACCTTTACCATATTTTACTTTATGAGTTTTATAATTATCATATGGAGCGTCGACCCTATAATCGGTAAGAACTACTTTGTATCTGTTATTTAGGTCATAATTTCTATAGTTTCTAGGAAGACTTCTTGCTCTTGTCCATTTTCCATTATTCGATTTCGAAATAATTGAGGATAGATTTGTAACTATCTTTAGCTATAAGACAGGTATTCATCAAATATTCCTTTACATTATTCCATTCTTGTATACCTCTGTAATAAAAAAGCTTTAATTGTTCAACTATTACACCTTACTAGGATGAGTCTAATTTATGTATCTGAAAAGTTTCAGTTCTAAGGATGAACCAAGTAAAATACTGCAGGCTAACATTATTCGATAAGGTGGGGACAAATCTTAAAACGGGCGTGGGTTCTATAAATTTAAGAGAATTTAAGTCGATGTATTAACTTAGCATCGAGTTCTAGTAAAAAAGTTAATTTTACTTTCTGCATTTGGATGATTGTAGAAAATACGTAATCTAAAAACAATGTGAAATTAAATTGATTTTTTTAGATTTATCTAATTTAATTTTTAAAAGAGACCATTTAAAAATTACTTTTTAGATGGTCTCTTTTATATTATATTAAGATATACTAAGTTTTAACTTAAATTTTTAAATGTGAGTAAATAATGTCCATAATCATTTTTATTGTCCTGTACAGTACATTTATAAAATTTTAATTTTTTTGAAAGATGGAATATTTTTATTTTGACTTTAAAAACGGTGTTCACTGGCATAGCTTTTCCTGTGCTTAATATTTCCAAATTATCCAATTCTATATTGCTGTCAGAATTTATCTTGTAAATGTTTTTCAGAATAATGTTAGTCATAAATACTGCTGGTACAATATTATAATTGTCAAAATGCCCTGAACAATGACTTCGAGTAAATTCATCTACAGTTATATTGAATTCGTCCTCGGTCAAACATTCAAACTGAGTGTTAGGTAATAAACTGTTAAAGTCATTGTTTTTTTCCGCATGATAATAAGGCTCAAATATTTTCTTAAAGTTTATATCATCTATAATAAAATAATCAATTTCCATTTGAAATATTTTATTGTTTTCATCCATAATTTCGATTAATGATTTACCTTTTTTTTCATTCTCCAATTGAGGTGTTACTTTGGCAATCAACAAACCAGAAGGTTGCATATATGAAATCTTTCTAATCCTTAATTTTTCACCAAGAAAATAATTTTTTTTATTTGCTTTTAATTGATTAGCTAAGTTTAGACTTCCTACTGTTGAGAGAATTTTAATAAGGTTGCTAAAATTTTCTTTATCGAAATATTCAAATGATTTGTGCAATGGAAATTCAATATTTCTTTCGTTAAAACTAATTTCATTTGCGTTATCAAATAAATACGGAGATGTTTCTCCTATTAACTCTACTGTTTTTTTTTGGGGCTCAGTTGTCATATTATTAAAGTTGTTTGATATGATATATAGATTTAATATTAAATTTTTTATCTATTTTTTCGAAAGTGTAATCTATTTCACAATCGATGTTTAAAATGTCTTTAATTCCTTCTAGAAATGGCAAAAAAGTTGGAATAGTTACATGTTTTTCGATTCCTAGTTCGGTTAGTACTTTTAAATATCTGTCTACTCCTGTTAGTTCTATTATAGTGTTTTCAGGTGTAAATTCTATTATTCTGAAATTAAATTCTGGACTAGAGTTATATATCGCAAAGATTACAACTAGAGCAAATGCTCTTGCGTCTTTTTCTAATTTTGGGTATATCTCAATCGCCTGCTTCGTTTTTAACTTTCCTAATTCGTAGAATAATTTTTTGGAGTGATTGTCTATTTTGTCATTGCCATAAGTCACACCAATATCTCTTAATAATAAGCCGTAGAAAGCGCTAGTCACGTTAGATAAATTTTGAGTAAGTTCAAAGGTGTTTTCAGGAAAAAAAAAATTAATAATTTCTTCTTTTAAATCTTGTGAAGTAAAAACATCTTTACTTCTTGCTTGGCTTAAATTTTTTAATAACGTCTGTTTCATTGTTTTAAATTATTAAATTGTTAAACTTCGTTTTAATTTTGAATTCTTATTATTTTTTTAAGTTAGTTTTGTTAACCTCTATTTTAAATTAGTTGTATAATAGTCAAATACTTGTTTTTTAGTATAATATGGTAATAAAATTAGTATTTTATTAATAAAAAAACAAGATTTTTATTAATAAAAAGGTTGAGCTAAAGGGATAATTTAGGACTAATTTGTAGATGGTT
>NZ_NCWQ01000164.1:0-3396 GCF_002156885.1 Flavobacterium sp. AJR
TGCGTCTACGCAAAGATTGGTCCTCATAGATTAATTACGTGATGTTAGACGCACTGCGGTGCGTCTCTACAGAATAAAAATTGCGGTAAAATATAATACATAATTTTTTTCACACAGATTTAGCAGATATGGCAGATTTATAAATCATTCTAATCCTTTTTATCTGTGGCAAAAAATAGGGTAATCTTTGCCTAGACGCACTATGATGCATCTCTACGGTAAAACAAACGTATAAAAGAAATGATTCAACACAATAAAATTTCCGATTCAGATCTTCGGAATAAAATTAAAAATGCAGAAATTTGCTTTGGTGGAAACCGAAAGCTAAAAATTTACGGAACTTTAAAATGCTCTTCTGGTAAAAGAATGAAACGTGAAAATCGGGTTTTCTTTTTATCCGAAGATGAAGCTAAACAAAATAGCTTTAGACCCTGTGGACATTGTATGAAAGCTGAATATAAAAACTGGAAAGATGGACTTATTTAATCCCGAAATAGACGAAACGACCAATTTATTACCTAAAGACGGAACTGTAAATTATTATGGTAAACTATTTTCCAGAGAAAATTCAAATCACTATCGAGATATATTACTCAATACTATCGAATGGAGAAATGACGAAGCAATTATCTTTGGGAAATTAATAATTACAAAACGTAAAGTGGCTTGGTATGGCGATTCCCCTTTTGAATATACCTACTCTAACACTACAAAAAAGGCACTTCCGTGGACTAATGAATTATTAGAATTAAAAAAGGTTATCGAAGAAAAAACCGGAGAAACCTTTAATTCTTGTTTGCTTAATTTATATCATTCTGGCGACGAAGGAATGGCGTGGCACAGCGATGCCGAAAAAGATTTGAAAAAGAATGGTGCTATTGCTTCGGTAAGTTTTGGAGCGGAACGAAAGTTTGCCTTTAAACATAAAGAAACTAAAGAAACCGTTTCTTTAATCTTAGAACATGGTAGTTTATTGGTCATGAAAGATACTACTCAAACCCATTGGTTACATCGATTACCTCCAACTAAAACAACATCTAAACCTAGAGTAAACCTGACTTTTAGAACTATAGTCGAGTAATTTTTTAACGCATTAAAAGATTAAGATTCATTAAGTTTGTGAATCAAGGATTGGGTTTTGTATTAAGCATAAATTCTTAATCTCATAATACTAAATTATAACCCACATTTTTTGTAGATATCTAATATTACTGATTCTTTTCCTAAAAGATAATTATCTATATCATGAGGGAATCTTTCGGCCATTTCTATTTTTATCTGGCTATATCTGTCCCTTTCGTCTGCATGTGTGCGTAGGTAATTTCGAAAAGTGACATGGCGTTTTAACTCATTCGACTCTTTGTTGCATACATATAAATGATGCTCCATAAGGTGTTCCTTATTTTTATAACTAAAGGCATCTCGGCCATCAATACCTAAATTACCTACATGTTCATAACCTATCTCTTTTAGTTTCTGTTTTACAATCAGAAACCTATCGTTTTCGATTACAATATCTATATCTATGATTGGTTTTGCGTGTAAACCTTCTACAGATGTACTACCCACATGTTCAATTGATAATACCTCATCTTTTAAAACAACGAGTAATTCTCTTTCAATTTTTTTAAATTCATCCGCCCAATTAGGATTGTACGGAACGACAATTATATTCCAATTTTCAGCACCTATCATATAATTATTTTTTGCAAATATAATAATTGGTTATTAACGCTTCTTGGGTAAAACATTATTATAGGAAACTGACAATGCATCTTGTAGCATTGGCTCTGGAACTTTGGCAAGATCTACAATTGTCCAGCCTTGTTGTCCCCATTTATTAGGTACGGGATAAAAGAATTTTTCACTTGAAGCGCAAAAAACAGATTGTTCGATTTCATTAAACTTCAATACTCCTTGGTTTTTATTTACATCGAGTGTTGCAAATATTTTCTTCTTCACCCGAAAAGAAGTCTTTTCAAAATGTGGTTCTTCGGTTGCTTCTGAGAATGATAGAGCTAACTTTCTAAATGTTTCAATCGATATCATGATAGCTTATTTTAAAGTTAAACTCTAATTTTTACCAACCTTGATTTAGTCCATTTTTAAGAACCTCATCATATTTATCTTTATCAAAAGTATATAAATTTGGAGCTTTGTGTGCTACATTACTTTTCTTTTCGTCGAGCTTATTCAAGATTCCGATATTGGTTATTTTTCGGAGAAAGTTTCTTCTATCGAGTTTTCTATCCAAAATCGTTTCATATAATTTTTGAAGCTCCGGAATCGTAAATTTTTCAGGCAACAAATTATATCCTACTGGTATTAAATTCAACTCATTTCGGAGTGTAATCAAAGCTTTATCTAGAATTTCTTTGTGATCCAAGATTAATTCTGGAACTTCTTTGTGATCAACCCACTCTATTAATTCTTCTTTTTTACTTTGTTGTGGAACCGTTTGCAAGAAATCGACCAAGGCATAATATCCTACGGTTACAAATCGTTGTGAAAGCCATTTTCCTGCCTCTCTGGGAATTTTTAGATGGTCTAAAATTGCATTACCAAAATGCTTGTCGTTTCTTTTTACTTTACCAAAAGTAGCAAATTGTCTCAAAAAAATACCTTCTACTCCTGTCCTGATTTTAAGTACTCTTACTGCTGCATCATCTATATCTTCATTTATAGGGACAAATCCGCCGGGCAATGACCATTTATTTTCATACGGGGTTTTAATTAGCAAAACTTTTAGCTGATTATCATGAAATCCAAAAATCACACAATCTATAGAAAGTCCTGGCTGATAGTCTTCATGAGTATATATAGTAGTATTTATCATGCATTTATTATTTGTTCAAATTTTATCCGACATAAAATAAATGTGCAATTTAGCTTATTTTCAATAAAAGAAAATCAATCTTATTTTCTAACATCTTTTTTACAATTAAAACAGGCTATAGCATAGATTTTTTATGCTTTAAAAAATCATAAATTAATGTCAAATTTACAATCAAATATAAAACGACTTAAAAAAAATAAGTACATTGCGTCATAATAACACATTTAATACTTCGCTTGTTATTTTTCTTCAAAAAAACAATTAACAAGCTAATTATAAGGTATTAATGTCCAGTTAAAAAAATTACTGTTCTGTAACAAAAAAATAAAAAGACTGTCATATAATTAATTGAAAACATAACTAATTGTATTATGAGCATCCCAACTCTAGAAAAACTGAACAAGAAGCTTATTAGAAAAATATGTTCTTCTTTCGGATTAGTATCAAAAAACGACCTTTTAGAGGAATCGTTAAAATATAGCATTAAGCAGGAAAAAATTTCCGATCAACTTTTGAGTAATGTTGACTCAAAGGACAAAAAAGCAAAAAAAGATGCATAT
>NZ_NCWQ01000165.1:0-3173 GCF_002156885.1 Flavobacterium sp. AJR
CAGTATTTAAAGGAACGTTTGTCGTTGTTGCGGGTGCAAAACTACCACCTTTATATAGATAATCAATACTTTTTAGAGAGTATTTTTGGTTTATTTTTTAACAGTCTGATAACAGTATGTTTACGGGTGTTTTTTTTTCTTTCTCTCTGTCTTTTTAAGACTCTCCCTCTAGGTTTTCCTTGTTTTTGCTGGGTTTTGCTGGGTTTTGCTAGGTTTCGCGCAAAGACACTAAGGCGCAAAGTCGCTTTTATTGTCTTTCCTGCGCAGCTTTTGTTATGTTTTGTCGCCCCTAGCCCTGATAATAGCGGAAATCCTTGTCCTTTTTTCTTTAAAAAGGGCAAGATTGTAGTAGATAGCAGGAAACAGCTCCTGAAAAAGCTTCTCCTATATAGTATCGTAGAATATGACTCCTATATATAAGGTCATAAAAAAAGCGGCTACTATATATAATAACTTGATTGGAGTATTCCTGAAACCTATAACTCGGCTTATTCATCAATTCTACCTACACCTAAATATAAGGACGATGTCACACCTTATATATGTGGACATACAAAAAAAGATTGCCTGTTACCTCAAAAAACCTCATTGAATCAGCCATGATTATTTTTTAAAAAACTTAGCCTCTTTTTTGAGACAAGAAACAGCTAAGCAAAAAAAATCCCGTCATTTATTAAATGACGGGATTAACTATTTAGAGGTTTTTATTTATTCTAAAATAAAACTCACACTTACATTTGATACAATCTCAATCTCTCCAATCGCAAGCGTTTCATTAGAAGCAGCACCTGCACTATCCATAGCCATAGATTTCATAGCTGCATACATAGGTTGCGGACGGTATCCTTGTGAGTTATCTGAAATAACAATTGCTTTACCTACTTTTTGCCCTAAAACTGAAACATAATCTTCTGCTTTAGACTTCGCATCTTTTATTGCCAATTTTCTAGCTTCTGACTCATGTTGTGCTAGTTTTGAAGATTCAAAAGTTACACCATCTATACGATTGATTCCTTGATCAACCAAACCTTCCATTAACTCATCGTACTTAGTTAAATCTTTCAACGAGATTTCTACTGTTTGTGTAGCGTTATAATTATGTTTCTTTTTTTCATAATCATATTGCGGATTTAGTGCGACTTGTTTTGTTTTGAAATCGGCAGTTGGAATATTCATTTTTTTAATGAATTTTAAAACAGCATCCATTTTCTGGTCGTTTTGCTTCTTTACATCTTTAGCATTACTTCCTTTGGTTTCAATTGTTGCTAAAATTGTCGCCTGATCTGGAGCAACTTTTACTTTTCCTTCTCCTGACACACTTATTTGCGGAATTTGTTTTGTTTCTTGAGCGTAAGACATAGTCATAAACATAAGGGTTAAAAATAGAGCTACTTTTTTCATATTTGTATTATTTAATTGTTCTTTATTATTCCTTTTCAAAAGTTGTGCCATTATAGTTTTCCTAGCTTAGCCATTACAAAAAGTATAACAATTGGTATCGCTAACAGAACAACCATAAGACTGTGATCGTAAACTAAAGATGGGTCTTTTATCAATGTAATCATATAACCCCCAATGGCTCCGCCAAAATGCGCTGTATGTCCAATATTATCATTTTTAGCTCTCATCCCGTATATAGAATATAACAAATATAAGATTCCGAAAAGATAGGCTGGCATCGGAATTATAAAAAATATTCCTAACATCATGTCAGGTTGCAATAATATCGCCGAATACAATATTCCTGTTACCGCTCCGGAAGCTCCTACTGCGCGATAACTATAATCATTTTTATGGAATAACATGGTTAGCAAACTACCAAAAACCAAACTACCAACATAGATCAATACAAACGAAAAGTTTCCTAAATGATTAATAACTACTGGCGCGAAAAACCAAAGCGTTAACATATTAAAAAGTAAATGCATCATATCTACATGCAAGAAACCTGATGTTAACATTCTTATTTGTTCTCCTGAACGTATACTTCCTACGTGAAATTCATATTTTCTAAAAAAAGAAAGATCGTTAAAACCCTTGTAACTAACTAAAACATTGGCAACAATTATTCCTATCAAAATGGTATTCATATTCTATATTTATTGTGAATTGTAAATATAGTCATTCTCCCAGAAATCACAGTTACTGATTAAAATATATACGTTATCCATTTTTGAGTTATATTTGTAAAAAATAAAACTGCATGCAATTCCTCGTTTATATACTGGCATATCCATTACTTTGGATTATATCTATTCTTCCATTTCCTATTTTTTATTTATTTTCTGATGTTGTTTATTTCATAGTTTACTACTTGGTTAGATATCGAAGAAAAACAGTGAAAGAAAATTTAGCGATTGCCTTACCGCATCTTACTGATAAAGAAAGGAAAACAATCGAAAAGAAATTCTACCAACACATGTGTGACATGTTCTTGGAAATGATAAAAACGATGACTATTTCTCCTGAAGAAATGCGCAAACGTTTTGTTCTTACTAATGTTGAACTTATAAAAGAATACGAAGAAAAAGGTAAAAGTGTCGTTCTTGTGGCTTCACATTATGCAAGCTGGGAATGGCTATTAACTCTAAATGCTCAAATAAAATTTAGAGGAATTGGTGTTTACAAAAAAATTGTAAATCCCTATTTTGATAAGTTAGTACGAAAAATTCGCTCTAAATATGACGCTGAATTAGTCGAAACTAAAAAAATAATCCCGCTCATGGCACAAAACCAAAGGGATGGTATTTTAAGTCTGTACGGCTTAGCAAGTGATCAATCACCAAAATTAGACAGGGCTTTTCATTGGGATACCTTTATGGGAATTGAGGTTCCTGTACATACTGGCGCCGAAATGTTAGCTAGAAAATACAACTTGAGTGTTTTATTTGTAAAAGTAAAAAAAGTAAAACGCGGATATTACGAGGCTACTTTTATCCCTATTTGTGATACTCCTAAAAAAGCAGATGGTTTTGAAATTACTCATACTTATCTAAAAGAAGTAGAAAAACAAATTCTAGAAGCTCCTGAGTATTATTTATGGACGCATAAAAGATGGAAACACAGAAGATAACTCATAAAAAAAGCTCCAAAACTTAATGATTTGGAGCTTTTTTTATGTAAACATTTAGATACAATCTGTTTTATCACCAAACAGAGAAAAGAAATAAACT
>NZ_NCWQ01000166.1:0-3160 GCF_002156885.1 Flavobacterium sp. AJR
ACTAAGCCGTAAAACAAACCAAACCAGAGAAAAAATTCTGCCGAATCTGCGTGAACCAAAATTAACATAACGCTTAAATATATTGTGGGAGACGCACTGCGGTGCGCCTCTACAGACGTGGCGTGATAACTGTTGTGTTTAAATTCTACTAAAGGATAATAACCAGAGAAAAAATTCTGCCGAATCTGCGTGAACCAAAATTAACGTAACGCTTAAATATATTGAGGGAGACGCACTGCGGTGCGTCTCTACAGGTGAGGCGTACGAATTATTGTGTTTAGATTCTGCAAAGGATAATAACCAGAGAAAAAAATCTGCTGAATCTGCAAAATCTGCGTGAACCAAAAATTAACGTAATGCCGAAATATATTATGGTAGACGCACTGCGGTACGTCTCTACAGACATGATGTAATCAATTTTTGATGTAATCCCAGAATTCTAAAAATCTAAATTAGTAAGTTTGTATTCCAGTAAAAGCTGACTATGAAAAACAAACTCGATCTAAGAACGGTAAACGTAACGCGATATATAAGTCCGTTGCGCGAAGGCGGTTCGTTACCCGCTTTAGCCGAAGCAGATGACGATTTTAAATACGTCCTAAAATTTAAAGGAGCAGGACATGGTGTAAAAGCCCTAATTGCCGAATTAATAGGAGGTGAAATTGCCAATGTTTTAAAACTTCAAATCCCTGAATTAGTATTTGCTAATCTCGACGAAGCTTTTGGCAGAAGCGAAGGCGATGAAGAAATTCAGGATTTACTACAAGGAAGCCAAGGACTCAATTTGGCTTTGCATTTTTTATCGGGAGCAATTACTTTCGATCCAGTTGTAACAGTGGTTGATCCTAAACTAGCGTCGCAAATTGTATGGCTAGATGCTTTTATTACCAATGTCGACCGTACGTTTAGGAATACCAATATGCTTATTTGGCACAAAGAACTGTGGCTAATAGATCACGGAGCATGTTTGTATTTTCATCATTCATGGAACAATTGGGAGCAACATGCAAAAAGTCCTTTTGCGTTAATAAAAGACCACGTATTGTTGCCACAAGCATCACTTATAAAAGAAGTCGATTCAGAATATAAAGGAGTTTTAACTCCTGAATTATTACAGGAAATTGTAGGGCTTATTCCAGACGAATGGCTCAATTGGGAAGATACCGATGAAACGCCTGAAGCATTGCGAAATGTATATTTGCAATTTTTGCAAACACGATTAAACCATTCTGAAATTTTTGTAAAAGAAGCCGAAAATGCAAGATAACCACTTATATGAATATGCCGTAATTCGTGTTGTGCCAAGAGTAGAACGTGAAGAATTCCTAAATATAGGTATCATATTATTTTGTAAAAGAGCCAAATTTATAAAAGTATTGTATCATATAAATGATACGAGAATTCAAGCACTTTCAGCCGATTTTGATATCGAACAATTACATTGCAATTTAACCTCGCTAGAAAAAATAGCCAATGGAGCCAAAGACGGCGGACCAATTGGACAAATGGAAATACCGGAACGTTTTCGTTGGTTAACGGCGATTCGTAGTTCGGCAATTCAAACCTCAAGACCGCATCCGGGTTTATGTCAGGATTTAGATAAAACAATTCAAAGATTGTTTGAGGAGTTAGTTCTCTAAATTTAAGGGACAAAGGTGCAGAGGTGCAGAGGTTCAAAGGTTGAAAAGGCAAATAAACCTATAGCTTTTTCTTTGCGACTTAGCGCCTTTACGAGAAAAACTTTTGCGTTCTTTGTGTATCCCGAAGCTTCGGGATTGCGAACTTTGCGGTTAAATCCTTAGTTTATATAAAAAAAATAAAACCATATAAGTCATATAAGAAAATCTAAATGCTCTTACATAACTTATATGGTTTAAAAAATAATTCAGTTTTTAATTAAAAAGAACCACAAGTATTACCTGTAAATGTAGCACCAGCTCCAGCAGTAACATCCGCTTTAACCGCAGATGCAGCAAGAGTCACAATAGAATATGGTGGCGTAAAAGCAGTATTACTTCCTGCAGTATTTCCAGTTGTACTTGTAAAAATATTCCCAACAGCAGTTACAGCTGTATAGCCAGTCATTAAGTCAATAGGAGTTTTTACACCTTCGAATACGTTGTTTTCTACACGAATATTAGCTTCAAAACCAGCTGCAACACATTTATTGCTAACCGTACTATTAAAGTAGCTATTTATGATATGCACTTGACCAAAACGAACTCTTGGCATTCTTTCCTTACATCCTGGAGCCCACCAACAACGAGCAAAAGTAATTTTCAAATTTCCACGGTCAGCCGTAGCGCCATCGCTAGAACCAATTAAGTTAGAATATCTATGATCGTCAGATCCTCCAGAGCCACCAGCTTTAGGAGGTTTTAAGTACCCAAATTTTGTGTAAGAAACAGTAACGTAATTCGACTTGTTTTTTATATCAAGATTGCCATCTACACCATCTCTAAACTCACAATGATCTACCCAAACATTTCGACAGTCATCTATAATAGCATTATCCCAACCATCAGTATCATAAGCACCAGGACCTTCAAAAATTAAATTTCTGACAATAATATTGGTACATCTTTTAATATTGATAATACCAGAATTTGCCTGAGTTTGATCTGTAGAGACCAATTTTGCTCCGCTAGCGCCATAAATTGTTTTGCCAGATTGATCCTGAAATGATAACCTTGTTGTAATTGTAATAGTACCAGTAATCTTTACCACTTTTACAGCACTGTTTTCAATAGCGGCTTTTAGTTGTGCGTAGGTAGTTACAACAGTTTCTGCTGCACTTCCGCCTCCTGTAGTACCTCCGTTTTGAGATGCCCATCCAGGAACCTCAGCACAATTACCCACCTTGGCAGTCAGATTTTGACCTGTTGATAAAGCTGTACTTGCATTGCTATCATCATTTTGTGTAGCAGTAATTTCTTCGTTGTTGCAACTTGCAAAGCCGAAAATCAGAGTTAATAATAACGCTGATAATGTAGATTTAATCTTCATAATAGATATTTTGGGGTTAATTAATACGTCAAAAGTCTTTATAAAATATTTTAAAAAAATTGAACTAGTTCTATCTTTTTTATTAATTTAGTAATCGATTACATTTATTTTTTATTATCTATAAATATATTGTAAATTAAATAGTTATAATGTT
>NZ_NCWQ01000167.1:0-3053 GCF_002156885.1 Flavobacterium sp. AJR
GGATTATTCTTTTTTTCTTCTGGTTTATACGCCCAAGAAAAAAATATTCCAATTAGAATTGGGAATACGCCTTACCAAAATAAATTTACTGCCAAAAAAAGTGCCTTATTAAGTTCAGATGCTGTACAAGCACAGGCACAAGCACTAGCGGTAGCAGGATCTATAGATGTTGCTAATCCAGCTGCCGGAAACAATGGATATAATGCAGATCAGTTAGTAAGAAACATATTAACTTCTGGCTGCTTGATTGTGAGCAACGTTAGGTTTGGTTATTACCAAAAAAGTGGAAATAACTGGAACTGGAATGATCACGTTTGGTCTGGGACGGCTGGTGATAGACAATTAGGATATTACAGTAAAGGAACTTCTACTTTCCCGATTGATGAAGGTCTATTAATTGCAACTGGAAAGATAAACTCTGCAATGGGTCCTAATACCTATACAAATAAATCAGATGCAATGGTTAGCAATGCAAGTGATCCAGACTTAACAAATATTTCTGGAGAAACGATGCGTGATGCTGCCATTCTTGAATTTAATTTTGTTCCTGATGGAAACCTTGTTGAATTTCAATTTGTATTTGCCTCAGAAGAATATCTTGAATATGTTCATACTGACTTTAATGATGCTTTCGGTTTTTTCCTAAGCGGCCCTGGAATCACAGGTACTTATACAAACAACGCAGTAAATCTTGCTCAATTACCCAACACTGATGCGGTAACTATAAACAACATACATTCTGCCGGAACGAATACATACGGTACTCCATTTCCTGCCCATAATGCGGCTTATTACGTAAATAACCCAGCAGGAGCTACAGTTATGGAATATGATGGATCAACTACTGTTCTTACTGCTACTTATGCAGTTACTCCTGGACAAACCTATAAAATTAAAATGGCTATTGCCGATGCATCTGATCAACTTTATGATGCAGGTGTATTTTTAAAAGCAAAAAGTTTTGCCACTAATACTTTAGTAATTACCAATCCTGCTCCTGTATGTTTTCCTAATACGGTAAACCTTACTGCCGCAGCTGTTACTGCTGGAAGTACTGCTGGATTAACTTATACTTATTGGCAAGATGCTGCTGCTACCATTCCTTACAATACTCCAACGGCAGCTACCGCTGGAACTTATTATATAAAAGGAAAAAATCTTACCTCTGGTTGCTCTGATATAAAACCTGTTATTGTAACTGTAAGTAATGTTGTTGTTACCGAAGCTGTTGCATCACATGTTAATGTAAAATGTTTTGGAGCTTCTACTGGAGCAATAACCCTTAATAATGCTACTGGCGGTGTTGCGCCTTATACTTATTCTTGGAAGAAAAATGGAAATGCTTACGCAACTACTCAAAACTTAACAGGCTTAACTGTTGGTTCTTATGAAGTTACTACAACAGACGCAAATGGATGTAAAGGAGTTTTGACGATTGCAATTACACAACCTACAACTGCCTTAGCTGTTACTTTGACTTCTAAAACTGATGTGCTATGTAATAATGACGCTACTGGCGCAATAGACATAGCGGTAGCTGGTGGTACAGGTGCTTATACTTATAGTTGGACAAAAGATGGAAATCCATTTGCTCCAACAACACAAGATTTATCTAATATTCTTTCTGGTGTTTACATTGTAACTGTAACTGATGCTAATGGTTGTCAACAACAACTTTCTGTAACCATCAATAGTGGAGATACAACTAAACCAATCGTAAATCCGTTACCTGCGCCTTCAACAATTAATTGTCCACAAGTGCCGGCATTTACCCAAGCTACTGCTACCGATAATAGTGGCACAGTATCTTCATTAACGTTTGTTGATGTAAACACTCCTGGATCATGCGCAGGTACGTATTCAATAACCAGAACATGGACTGCAAAAGATGCTTGTAATAATACATCTCTTCCTGTAAGCCAAACTATTAATGTTGTAGATACAACTGCGCCAACTTGGACAACTGCTCCAACCGCGCTTAATGTAACATTACAATGTAGCGATGCTGCTGGATTAACTACAGCACAAGCAAGTGCGCCTGTAGCTACTGATGCATGCTCTACTGTAACTTATACTAAAATAAGCGGTGCTTTTGTTGCTGGAACTTGTGTAAACTCTGGAACATATACCAATACATGGACGGCTAAAGATGTATGTAACAATACCTCAACTGTATTTACTCAAACAATTACAATTCAAGATACAACTGCTCCAACTTGGACAACTGCTCCAACTGCGCTTAATGTAACTTTACAATGTAGTGATGCTGCTGGATTAACAACTGCGCAAGCCAATGCTCCAGTTGCAACTGATAATTGTGGCGGAACAGTAACGTACACTAAAATATCTGGAACTTTTGCAGCGGGAACTTGTGCCAACTCTGGAACATATACCAATACCTGGACAGCGAAAGATGTATGTAACAATACTTCTACAACATTTACTCAAACAATTACAATCCAGGATACCACTGCACCAAATTGGACAACTGCTCCAACTGCGCTTAATGTAACTTTACAATGTAGTGATACTGCTGGTTTAACAACTGCGCAAGCAAATGCGCCAGTTGCAACCGATAATTGTGGCGGAACAGTAACGTATACTAAAATATCTGGAACTTTTGTAGCAGGAACTTGTGCCAACTCTGGAACATATACCAATACTTGGACTGCGAAAGATGTATGTAACAATACTTCTACAACATTTACTCAAACAATCACCATTCAAGATACTACTGCGCCAACATGGACAACTGCTCCAACGGCGCTTAATGTAACTTTACAATGTAGTGATACTGCTGGTTTAACAACTGCGCAAGCTAGTGCTCCTGTTGCTACTGATAATTGTGGTGGTACAGTAACGTATACTAAAATATCTGGAACTTTTATAGCGGGAACTTGTGCCAACTCTGGAACATATACCAATACCTGGACTGCTAAAGATGTATGTAACAATACTTCTACAACATTTACTCAGATAATTACAATACAAGATACAACCGCACCAACTTGGACAACTACTCCAACTGCACTTAATGTAACTTTACAATGTAG
>NZ_NCWQ01000168.1:0-2927 GCF_002156885.1 Flavobacterium sp. AJR
ATTTAGCCATTATAAATAGCATCTTAAAGTAAACTTGAGTGAATTGAATATTAAAATTAAAAAATTAAATGAGTACAACAGGTATAATAAGATCCATTAGAAATATAATGAGAAAAGACGAAGGAGTTGATGGAGATGCTCAACGAATTTCTCAAATGGTATGGATGCTTTTTATGAAGATATTTGCAGATAAAGAAGAAGAGTGGAAGAAATCAAGAAAAGAATATAAAAGCCCAATCCCTGAAAAATTAAAATGGCAAAACTGGGCGGCAGATGCTAATGGATTAACAGGTGAAGAATTAATCAGTTTTATTAATGATGAACTTTTCCCAACTTTAAAAACAATTGACCCTACAGATACCGATCAGTCAATAATTATAAAATCAGTTTTTAATGACACTTATAATTACATGAAAAGCGGAAATCTCTTTCGTCAAGTCATTAATGAAATTAACAAAATTGATTTTTCAAAAAACAATAATGAAAGACATGTATTTAATGACATCTATGAATCTATCCTAAAAGAACTTCAAAGTGCAAGTTCGTCGGGTGAATATTACACTCCTAGAGCTGTAACGCAGTTTATGGTAGATATGATTAACCCTCAAATAGGAGAAACCATTTTAGATCCAGCATGCGGAACTGGAGGCTTTCTAACTTGTTCTTTAGATAATTTATCAAAATTAAAAGATTTCGACGAAACATCATTAGTTATCCAAAATTCAATAAGAGGTGTGGAAAAAAAACCTTTACCACATTTATTATGTACTACAAATTTAATTCTACATGGAATTGAGAAACCAGCTATAACTAAAGGAAATTTACTATCAGTTCCATACGATAACTGGAAGGCGAATAATCAAGTGGACATTGTTCTATCAAACCCTCCATTTGGCGGGCAGGAAGAAGAGGGCACGGAGAAAAACTTCCCTGAGGAATTTAGAACAAAAGAAACTGCTGATCTATTTCTAGCCTTAATAATTAAGATTTTAAAGAAAGATGGCAGAGCTGCAGTAGTACTGCCTGATAATTCATTATTTGGTGAGGGAGTAAAGATTAGAATAAAAGAAGATTTACTAACAAAATGTAACTTACACACCATAATACGCTTACCTAATGGTGTATTTAATCCCTATACAGGAATTAAAACTAATTTATTGTTTTTTGAAAAAGGAAAACCTACCAAAGAAACTTGGTATTATGAAATGCCTTATCCAGAAGGAATAAAAAACTATAGTAGATCAAGACCTGTTGACATAAAACATTTCAAAGAAATCAAGAAATGGTGGATTGATCGTCATGAAAACGAATTTGCATGGAAAGTTTCTCTGGAAGAAATTAAAAAAAGAAAATTTAATTTAGATATAAAAAACAATAATGCTTTAGGAGAAGAAAATTTCGATTCAACCGATGAGCTTATCTCTAAAATAGATGTTTCTTTTCAAAAAAGTATTGAATTGCTTGCTGAAATTAAAAAAGCACTTCTATGAAAAATTGGAAAAATGTAAAATTAGGAACTCTTTTAACTGAATCTAAAATAGTATCTGATTTACCGAATACAGATAAAAGAATTAGAGTAAAACTAAATATTCTAGGAATAGAAAAAAGACCTAATACAAAAGATAAAAATGGAGCTACTAGATATTATACTAGAAAATCAGGACAATTTGTTTACGGAAAACAAAATCTACACAAAGGAGCTTTTGGTATTATACCTAAAGAACTAGATGGTTATGAATCTAGTCTTGATATTCCTGCCTTTGATATTGACGAATCTTGTTATCCTGAGTGGATTTTCTATTTTTTTAAAAATAACAACTTTTATTTAAAGTTGGAAAGTCTAGCTAAAGGTGTTGGATCAAAAAGAATTAGTCCTGAAAAAATCTATGAATTGGAGATTCCACTACCATCAAAAGAAGAACAAAGAAAAATTTTAGATGAGATTATAAAGGTTGAAGCAAAAAATAAAGAACTTATAAAAGAAATAAAACTACAAGAAGACAGTATTGTAAAATTGCGTCAATCTATTTTGCAAGATGCAATTCAAGGCAAATTAACTAAGGAATGGAGATCACTAAATCAAACTATTAAATCTGCAAACGAACTGTTTAAACATATACAATTAGAAAAAGAAAAACTAATTAAAGAAGGTACGATAAAAAGAGAAAAACTTTTACCTCCAATATCAAAAAATAATATTCCATTTGAAATACCTGAGAAATGGATTTGGTGTAGTCTAGGAGATATTCTCTTAAAAATAACAGATGGAACTCATCATTCTCCAGTTAATTTAAATTCTGGAAAATATAAATACGTAACTGCTAAAAACATAAAAAATGAAGGGATTCAACTAGATCATATAACGTATATAACAGAAGATGCCCATAAAGAAATTTACTCAAGATGCAATCCTCAATACGGAGATATTCTTTATATAAAAGACGGAGCAACAACTGGTATATGTTGTCTTAATAATCTTAATGAAGAATTTAGTATGCTATCGAGTGTCGCTTTATTAAAATCATCAAATTCCTTTATAGATAATTCTTATTTGTTATATGCATTAAGAAGTCCATTTTACTATGACTTAATAAGATCAGGTATGAGCGGTGTTGCAATTACTAGAGTTACACTAAAAAAACTTAAAACCTCTTTTATTCCTTTCCCACCATTAGAAGAACAAAAGGAAATTGTTAAAATTATTAATCTGTTTTTATTAAACTGTAATAATCTTGAAATAGAAAGTAGAGAGAGTAAAAAAAATTCAGAAAAATTAATGCAAACATTTTTAAGCCAATTAGTAGGAATAAATAAAAACATACTAAATAAAAACACAGTAAAAAAAACAAAAACGATATCTTCTAGAGAAACGAAATTTAATAGCAAAACAATACTTATGGATTTAGTAAAACTTTTACAAGAAAACG
>NZ_NCWQ01000169.1:0-2892 GCF_002156885.1 Flavobacterium sp. AJR
GTAGATATGTGTGATAAATTTCACACTATATTTATTTTCAAATATATATTTTTTTTTCACTACAATTTTCAAAAGGCTTTTTAATTTGAGTGATGCTTTTTGGCATTTATATGAGTGGTAAAACAAACAACAAGCTGAAAAAAAATAAGATACGCATGCTAAAATACTGTAATAAGCCAAGATAATATGGTTAGATAATTGAATGCTTCCAACTACTAAGACAAAGCTTCAGAGAAATCTGGAGCTTTTTTTTATGCAGTAATTTTTTCGTCTGTCATCCTGAGCGAAGTGGAAGGAACGCAAAGATAATTACGCAAGAAATGCGTAGAAAGCAACTCTTGTTTAATTGCTTTAGATTGTGGATGCGAAGTTAGGAGATATTCGCACAGCTTTCCATGAGAACTCTTCGGGGAGTAGGGTAAAATAAATATGTAAACTTATTTTAGGACGAGACAAACGTTTGAGGCACGAATTGCAAATCCGTGCTATCGGGTATTCAAAATGATTTATAATAAAAAAATATAATCAAACATATTATAGTTACAGTTGCTGATAGTATTGTAATATAAAGTCTGACTAATTTTTCACCAAAAATATTTATCCAAAAGAACATTCCTCTTTCATAATAATTTCCATTTTTATTTATAATCCAATCCCATTTTCTAATACTCCCTATAAAAAATAAAAGTGAAATAGCAGAAATAGACAGATAAAAATATTCTGGGTTTTGTTTTATGAAATTTGAGAATATGTCACTATATTTTGTTAAGTATTCATCCATTTTTTAATAATTATTTTTGTCAGGCAAGTGGTCGTGAAAGCATGACACATAACGTCTCAGTACTACTGAGGATTTGATAGTAAATTTAGTCCTATTTTTTTGCTTTGCAAATCATTCCAAGTACAAAATCAACTTTCCAGTAAGCCAATTGCCCCAATCCGTTGTAGTAACTATTAGCAACTGTTTTTTATTTTTCAGATGTTTCGTTTATGTTGTACAATTCTGGCGTTGCGCTAACTCTTGACAAAAAATGAATAGTTCCAGTTGTTTTGAACTTCTTTGTAGCCAGCACAATTCCACAAATTAGCCCGATTATTGAAATTATAATTCCTAAAATTAATCCGGCTAAATTTTGAAAATTGTAATAAACAATGCATCCAATTCCCAAACCTAACAAAGTTGGCGAAATCACAATTTTAAACCAACCAATCAATTCCGTTATTTTCTCAAGTATTTTGAACATTTTATTTTTCCTTTTCAATAACCATTTCTAATTCTAGTTTAGCTCCCAAACCCTCTGATTCACAAATAACGCTTTCATTTCCAACTTTAATTATTTTGACATTTATTTTTTGTCCCACAATTGAATGATTTTCGGAATCATTAAATTTTGTGTAAGTTAAAATATATTCACAAGCTGATACCCAATTTATTGAAGCTCGGAGTTCAATTTTATTTACTTTGTCAGTTTCTATTTGTTCAGTTTCATTTCGCAATATCTTCCAATTTTTGTAAATAGGATTGGTATATGTGAATTTACCCACTTTATAATCAGAACATTTTTTTTCTTGTGAATAAGTATTGAGATTAATGAGAAGGAATATTAACAAAATAGTTACTTTCATATATGGTTTTAAAATAGTTGCTAACGTTCTGCTAATACAGAGGGTTTGGGACTAAATTAAGCCCATTATCTAATTTGCTAAATCATTCCAAAATACAAAACCAACTTTCCAGTAAGCTAATTGCCTAAATCCGTAGTTGTAGCTGTTAGCATTTTTTACCATTCTCTGGGAGCAATCAGTTCTTCTACATCAGCATTGAATCCATATGCTTTAGCTATAAAGTCAAAGTCTGCCCCAATCGATTCTCTAGCACCAGTTTCAATCTCGCTGTTTTGCTCAAAGAATTCGTTTTGTAAATTATTTATTCTTATAGTTGCTGTATGTGTTAACTTATAAAGTTCGTCAAGATTTTTCGGCGATGTTTTTTCAATATCAATGCATAGTTCAATAAGAATTGTTTTCACTTTGTCAACGAGAAATTTTGGAAAATATGAATCAGCATACATATCTTTTAAATAAGCATAATTTTTCATTTTCTCGTTTTTTAAATTTTCTTGGTTTACAATTGAGTTTTGATTTTTCAATTGCTGACCATTACAAGAAAACAAAATCAGAGAAATTATTACAATAATATGTCTTTTCATTTTTATAAAATTAGTACTAACTTATTTATATGTGTGACAAAACTACACAGAGCTATCCAAATTTAGGTAGATATGTGTGATAAATTTCACACTATATTTATTTTCAAATATATATTTTTTTTCACTACAATTTTCAAAAGGCTTTTTAATTTGAGTGATGCTTTTTGGCATTTATATGAGTGGTAAAACAAACAACAAGCTGAAAAAAATTAAGATGCGCATGCTAAAATACTGTAATAAGCCAAGATAATATGGTTAGATAATTGAATGCTTGCCGTACTAAAAAAGCTTCAGATTTATCTGAAACTTTTTTTATGCAGTAAAGTATCTTGAAGTTTAATAAGTAAACTTATTCTAGGATGAGATAAACGTTTGTGCATAAGGTTGCAAATCAGCGTTATCGGGTATAATTCATTTTTTTCATTGTATAACCGTAAAGACTACGTATCTTTGCACCCGAAACAACGCGGGATAGAGCAGTAGGCAGCTCGTCGGGCTCATAACCCGAAGGTCACAGGTTCGAGTCCTGTTCCCGCTACTAAGACAAAGCTTCAGAGAAATCTGAAGCTTTTTTTATGCTTTTTATCATGGAGGAATTTGTTGTTTATATTTTATATTCAGAAAAGTTTAATAAAAATTATACTGGTTATACTTCTAATTTAATTGAAAGATTTAAATCCCA
>NZ_NCWQ01000170.1:0-2870 GCF_002156885.1 Flavobacterium sp. AJR
TTGTTTTTTGTTAATGCGCACCAAATAAAGCACAAAAAAAAACCTCTCACAAGATTTTTTTTTTTGGAAAATACGTTTTCGCTATTTTACTTAAATACCCGTTGAACTGCATCTTTATTAAGACAAAACGCATATTAACGACGTAAATACTTACTTTTTGTTAACTTGATGGTATTTAAGTATTAAACTAGAAACTAAATCCATTTGATTTTTCTCTTCATCCTAAATAAATTTGTTAAAAAACAAAAAACCATTCCGTTTTGCGAAATGGTTTTTAAAGTTTAATCTAAGTTTTATTTAGTAAATCACTTTCTTGGTTTCGGTATGTTTATTATCAAGAACAACTTTTACAATTAAAACCTGATTACTTAATTTTAAGTTTTCTATTCTCAATTTAGGATTTCCTATTTTATCTTTCTGATAAAGTAGTTTGCCCGATGTATCGTAAACATATACGGCATCTATAGTTTGATTAAGTGTATTGATTTGAATCTCTTTATTTTCAACAGCTATTCTAACTACCTCTTCTGTTGCTTCAAACTCTCCTGTACCTAAAGTTTTATTAGTATATCGCAACACAAATCGATTATCAACACCATCAGTTTTGGCTGTGGTAAACGTATATCCTTTTTGACGCAAATCCTGTATAATACCTGTAACTTTATCCTCAAGATAAATAGCATGATCTACTAATAAACCATCTGCATCATCTATCTCAATCGTAAAATCTCCAGCTATTTCTGAACTATATCCTAAGTACACCAAATCGGTTTCTTTAAATGGTATGGCACGTCCCTGAATACTGAGTTTTTTATCTTTAAGAACACTGTAAAAATTAATAAAAGTATTTCCGTTTAGAGAAATTCCGTCAAACATACTTTCATAATCATCTGTTGCTCCTTCGATATAACCCACCAATATTTGCTTAAATGCACCCTCTTTATTGGTGAGATTTAACCACACTCGATTTTTTTCTATAGCAGTTGCTTTTCTAGTTTTGCCAGGTCTGTAAAATTGTCCGTTTTGTCCAGAAGCACGCATACTATTATTGAAAGTTACTTGTGCACCTCCAATTTTTGCATTAACAAAAAAGGACTGCCCTGCCGCAATATATCCTAATGGCGGAACACTTCCTGAATCCGAACCAGTTCCTTGACCATGAGTAACTCCACCAGTAAAATTATATGTTGCATAATCTTCAGATGCATAATCCAATTTACCACCTTGAAGTCCAAGTGGGGTAATATGAGTCCAGAAATATAAAGTCCCTTCTAAAATAGTAGAATTTCCTCTTAAAAAATCATCCGCAAATAAAGCCGAAGGATATGGATTCCCTACCAAAATATACTCATCAAATTTAGTTGGTGTACCAAGAGTAAGTGACCCATTATTAGGAGTCCCTTCAAAAGCTACTTTTTGATCATAAGGAAATGGACCAGCATTACGTGCTTTTATAGTGTATCCCCTACAAATTTCCATATTATCATCTGCATATATCCAACTATTTGTCGCAATATTAAAAGCAAAACATGATTTAGTTCCTAATGACAATGTACTAAATTTTTGTCCAAATACTGGTGATGACCAATAAACGTAATCCTGATCTTTCATCTGTGCAGAAATACGTTCATAGATAATTTTACCGCTATTAACTGCATTATCATTTACCTGAAATAAACTCGCTTTATCCTCAAATTTTAAACTAGCCGTAGAAGCTACTGTAACCGAATTAGTAATAGCTAAAGTTGCTCCCGCCTTAATTGTAACTTTAGCTGTCAAATTCACCTGGCAAGAACAAGCAGTTAAATCACCTGCTTGTCCTGTTGCAGAAATATAATCTGCTGAGAAAATAATATTTTGATTTGCCGTTGGTATACCACTAGACCATCCGGAACCGCTCCAACTATTAGTAACCAAAGTAGGAACTATAGTTGTAAGAGATGCTGCAGAAGTACAACTTGTTGTTAAGTTACTTACTATAAAAGTATATGTATTTGGTACAAGATTACTAATAAGAGTACTTGTTCCTGAACCAGAAGTCGTAACTGTAACAGGGTTCGTTACTATTGACCAGTTCCCAGAAGGTAGTCCACTTAAAGCAACACTTCCTGTAGAAACTGCACATGTTGGTGGCGTAATAACTCCAATAACCGGAGGTGTTGGCGTCGCATTTACCGCTACCGTAAAAGTTGAAGTGGGGCTACTAACACAACCTGCTGCAGTTTTCACCGTTAATGTTCCTGTATAAATACCCGCAATTGTACCTCCTGGAACAACAATCGTAATTGGACTCGCTGGTAAAGAAGCATCTGTAATTGCTGCAAAAGTATTTGTGGGAGATCCATTCCAAACAATACTATACGTTGTTGGAGTATTTGTTATTCCGCTATAGCTTAATGTAGTATTTTGGGCGCTAGCGCTTGAACAAACTGTTGCTGCCGATCCCGCTAATGTTATTGTTGGCGTCGCATTTACAGTTACTGTAAAAGTTGAAGCGGAACTACTAACACAACCTACTGCTGTTTTTACGGTTAGTGTGCCTGTATAAGTACCTGCAATTGTGCCTCCTGGAACAACAATCGTAATTGGACTCGCTGGTAAAGAAGCATCTGTAACTGCTGCAAAAGTATTTGCGGGTGATGCATTCCAAGTAATACTATATGTTGTGGGAGTATTTGTTGTAGCGCTATAACTTAATGTGGTATTTTGAGCACTAGCGCTTGAACAAACTGTTGCTGCCGATGCTGCTAATGTTATTGTTGGAGTCGGATTTACTGTTACTGTAAAAGTTGAGGCAGGACTACTAACACAACCCCCTGCAGTTTTTACGGTTAGTGTGCCTGTATAAGTACCTGCAATTGTACCCGCTG
>NZ_NCWQ01000171.1:0-2799 GCF_002156885.1 Flavobacterium sp. AJR
ACATTTCAATTTGGATTGCTTTTTTGTTCTTTTTCCCTAAAAAAATTATACCTCAATATAAGAGGATTTAACAATATAAGCTTTTAAATTTTTTAGGACTTATGAGTCAAGTACATTTTACTGTAGGGGAACACCCGTTAATGATACTTTGTTTTCTTTCTGTTATTCCAGTAATCATATGGTTTTTTCAAAATTATAAAACAGAGAGAGATTTAATTTACGGTCTCCTATTCTTTGTTTCGTTTTCTAGAGGAACTCTTGATTTATTAGGAATGTCACCTACAGTGACAAGATTAATGATGGAGTTTTTATTTTTGTTATTATTTGTAGGAACATTTTTTTCAGAAAAAAAAGTTTATAGATTCCCTTCTCTATGGCTCTTTTTAGGATTCATTATGGTATCAATTGTATCATATGTTTTAAATAATCTTGAAATAGTACAGCTTGTATTATTTTTTAGAGACTATTTACCTGTTATTATATTTTTCTACATATTAATAAATACTAGTTTTTCTGCGAGGCAGGCTAACCTTTTAACCAAACTTATTATTTTTTTATATGTTTCACAAATATTTGCCGGAATTATAAAGGTGATTGTTTTAGGAAGTATTGCCGAAGAATTTATTGGTACTATCGTAAATAGAGGAGGAAGTATAACTACTGTAATCGCACTTTTAGGAGGTGCGTATTGTATAGTTGGATATTTCTTGACTTCAAAGAAAACATATTTAGTAGCTGTTTTAGGGTTTATTCTTTTCTCATTAACAGGAGGGAAGAGGGCTACGATAGCCTATTTTCCTTTTATTTATTTATTAGCCCTTTATTTTGTAATGATCAAATTTAAGGATGGACAAATTAATATCTTAAAGAAAATTTTTGTTGCACTAATATCAATATGTATGATATTTTATATTTCTGCAAGAGTCATCCCTTCATTAAATCCGGAAAATAAAATTGGAGGATCATTTGATCTTGAATATATTGTAGTATACTCTCAGGAATACACTTCTGGAGGACGCGTAAAAGAAAATATTGGAAGAAGTGAAGCACCTTCTTATTTGATAAATTTATTATTATCTAAAGAAAGTTATAATGTTCTTTTCGGTTTTGGAGCAGGACATTTAGTAAAATCTGACTTTAATGATGATGTAAAAGATAAAACGTCTGATGAGATTACTGAAAGTTTATATGGTGTTGGGTATGGTGCAAGAACTGGATTTTTGCAAATGCTTTTGCAAGTTGGTTTTTTAGGATTGTTTTTTTACACTTCCATATTTATTAATTTATTCCGGATATTATTAACGAATAAGAATATAAAGAATGATATTGATAGTAAGCATTTATATCTAACTAGTATGCTGATTTTAATTATTGTTCTTATTGATTATTATACTTATTCATTTGAAACATCAACACTTGGAGCCATTTCAATTTCATATATGTGGATTTTAGGAGTAGTATTTAGAAATAAGTTAGACGGAATTAAGCCATATAGTTTCAGTTGATCTCAAGAATATTAAGCTAAAAAGACCTACTCTAACAATTTCTAATAATTAGATACTTTTTGCAATAAATCTAATTGGATTTGATAAAACCACATTCATCATATAAAATATAGACTATTCTAAATCTAGATTACCTAATTAAAAAATATCATAATCTCACTATTTAAGATACTTGATAGGATTTTAAGTCCCAAGTATTAATCAATTTTAAAAAAAATGAAAAAAAACATTTTAATTATTTCACCACATCCCAAGTTACTTGGAGGTGTAGCAAATCACTATATAGGATTAAACGATTTTTGGAGTAGTAGTATTAAATATGAGTACTGCGGAAAAAGAGAAAACATTCCTGCTTTTGTCACTTTTTTTTATGATCTAATCAAATATGTTTTAAAATTAATTTTTAAAAGGCCTGACATAGTAATCATAAACCCATCACTTAGAAGATATCAAATCATGAGAGATGGCCTGTATTTAATTCTAGCAAAAATACTAAGGATTGATGTGATAACCTTTATTCATGGATGGGATGAAGAATATGTCCGAAAATTAATAAAAAAACCATCACTTTTTAAATTTGTCTATAACAAATCTGCATTCATATATGTATTGTCATCTTCATTTAAAGAGCAATTATTAGAAGTGGGAATTACATGTCCAATTTTATTAACAACTACTAAAGTAGATGATAAATTAATAAAAGACTTTGACATTGACCAAAGGACAGGGAAAATAAATAATATTCTTTTCTTAGCAAGAATAGAAAGAGAAAAAGGAGTATTAATAACGATAAATGCATTTATCATATTAAAAGCAAAATATGATTGGCTGACATTAACAATAGTAGGATCAGGAGGTTTCTTGAATGAGGCTAAAGAATATGTTAGCAAAAAAAATATAAATGATGTGAGTTTTACAGGACCACTATACGGAATGGATGTAGCTAAGGAATTTAGTAAATCTGAGATTTATATTCTGCCTACTACACATGGTGAAGGAATGCCAACTTCTGTATTAGAAGCAATGGTATTTGGTTTACCTATAATAACAAGACCAGTAGGAGGCTTAAATGATTTTTTTGATACAAAAGAAATGGGCAGTTTAATTGAGGATTTATCACCAGATTCCTTCGCACGTGAGTTAGAAAGTTTTATTCTTAGTTCAGAAAAAACAAGAAAAACTGCTTTATTTAATCATAATTATTCTGTTAATAGGTTCTTGGCTAGCTCTGTAGCTAATAAAATTGAAGAAGATATTAAAGATTATTTAAAATAGAGTCTTGTTATAAATTCTC
>NZ_NCWQ01000172.1:0-2712 GCF_002156885.1 Flavobacterium sp. AJR
TATGACTCCGTATAATTCCTGAATGCAGTATAACTTTCTTGTTTCTAAAAATTTATAGATATCATCAGATCCCAGTCCGCCATCTTTGTTAGATGTAAAAAATCCTCTCCTGGATTTGGTGTCAATTATATAAGCAAAATCATCTTTGGGAGAATTAATATCTGCTCCAATATTTTGAACATTGCTTATTGTGCCATCGTCAGCTATTTTTCCAACAAAAACATCTAATCCTCCAAGTCCGGGGCGTCCATCTGAGGAAAAATAAATTTCCTTTTCGTCGGTTACATATGGAAAAGTTTCTTTTCCTTCAGTATTAACCGATGAACCTAAATTTATTGGTGTTCCAAATTCACCATTATCATTGATACTTATTTTATAGATATCCGATTGTCCGTATGTTCCTGGCATATCCGATGCAAAATATAATGTTTTTTCATCTGGACTCAAGGCAGGATGTGCCGTGCTGTAATTATTACTATTAAAAGGAACCTCCTTTATGTTAGTCCATTCATTGTTTTCAAGTGTCGCTTTGTATATTTTTACTAAAGTAATTTTATTTTCATCTTTTCCCTTTTTTCCATCAATGTAATTGTTTCTTGTAAAATAAACTGTCTTTCCATCTTTTGTAAAAGTAGGAGTGGATTCATGAAATTTTGAGTTTATTCTAGACTTGAATTTTTTAGGTGCATTGGGATTAAAATCCTGATCTACATCTGACTGATATAGATTGGTGAAATGCTCACCAGTCCATTTGTGTATTCGTTGATTAAAATTACCCGTATCTCTTGCCGAGGCAAAAACAATTTTGTTTTGATAAAATGCAGTTCCATAGTCAGAATATTTACTGTTTATACCAGTTGGTCCTATGTTATAGCGTCCCGAATTAGCTTTAATTTCATCAAGATAGTTTTTGCTTTCTTCATACAATTTAGCTCTATTGTCATTTTTTGACTTTTGATTAAATAAATCAAGCATTTGATTAGCCTTAACAACATCTCCGGTAGATTTTAATGATTGTGCGTATCGGTAATAATACTCAGGTTCTACCTCGGTATTCATGGCAAATAATTCACCATACCATTTTGCGGCCTTATCAAACTCGGAATTAAAGTAAAATGAGTTACCTAACTTCTTGAACATATCTTCAGATTTGTATCCTTTTTCGGCTACACGCTCATAAGTTTTAATGGCATCTATGTATGCGTAGTTATCGTACTTTTTATCGCCAGCAGCTATTTTGCCTTGTTGCGAATAACTGTTAAATGAAAAAACACGTACTATTATTATGCAAAGGAGTATATAATTTTTCATGATAAATATTTTTAGAAGAAACGAGGAGTTGTCATTTTACCATTGTTTTTGAATAATTCATAGCGCAGGAATATTTCATGTGAGCCAGAATTATAATTATCTAAGTTGGTCGTTTCACGATCATAACCATAGCCTATATATAGTCCATCGCTAACCTGAAAACCTACCATAGCACTTAGTGAAGCACTCCATCTGTAAGCAACTCCTACAACAAACTTATCGATAAACATGAAATTTGCCGAAACATCTGCCTGTAATGGTGCACCTTCTACCATTTTTATAAGTGCTGCTGGTTTGAATTTTAACTCAGGTCCCAAATCAAATACATATCCTGCCATAAAATAGTAATTTATTTTATCCTTATATATTACAATATCATTATCATCATAACGATTGGTTTCGATGAAATTTGGAATTGACAGACCTATGTATACTTTATCTGAGTGCCAATAGACACCAGCTCCAATGTTTGGTTTGAATACATTATCTAAATTCTGAAATTGAGGATCGCCTTGATCAGCTGGATTTAATTTGTTGACATCCAGATTGAATAAATTAGCTGAACCTTTAATACCAAAAGATAGTTTAAAATCTGCGGATGTTTGTATGGTATAGGAAAGGTCTACAGAAAAAGTATTTTCATTTGTAGGTCCAATTTTGTCATTAACCAATGACACTCCTAATCCTAGATTACTGTTATTTATTGGGGTGTTTACCGAAAAACTACTAGTTTCTGGGGCGCCATCAAGTCCGACCCATTGCGTACGGTATAAACCAAAAATACTTAGAGCTCCTCGTGACCCTGCATAAGCTGGGTTGATATTTATGGTGTTGTACATATATTGTGTAAACTGTGCATCTTGTTGTGCGTAACTTACTATAGCTGTAAACATCAAAACGAAAGAAAATAATTTTGTTCTCATAGTAGGTGTATATTATGTTATTATTGTCATTACCCTTTAATCTTAAAAAACAAGTGTATATTAATTCGTAAGTTTAAAATGCGAATTTTTTAATTAAATGCCATCTTGATTATATATTATCAAGATGGCATTTTGCTTATCTGGAAAGATATAGATAGCCATCTTTTTTATTCGTCTGAATTGCACCGTTTCCATCCACAGAAGTGTAATTTAGAATATAAAAGTAAGTTCCTGAAGGAAGACCGTCTGATTGTTTTACGGTTGTTCTTCCTCTTGAAATACCGTCAAAAGCATTTGTTGTATTGTTATAATTTCTAGTTTCAAATACTAGTACTCCCCAACGGTTATATATTTCGACAGTATTATCTGGATAACATACTGTGTCTTCTATATTGTCGATAACAAATTTATTATTGAAGCTATCGCCATTAGGAGAGAATGCATTATGTACCAGTATTGTTCCGCATGCTAATACTTT
>NZ_NCWQ01000173.1:0-2574 GCF_002156885.1 Flavobacterium sp. AJR
AAAGCATCAAAAATAAAAACATAAAAAAAACCATTTCTTTAAAATGGCTTTAAGTTAATTTTACTTTTTATAACAACAAACTGGTATAGTTTTATACTGATATTTTTTAATTAAAGATCAAAATACCAATCTGGTCGTAGTTTTTCATCTCGCCAAAATAACGCTCCTTGTCCCCATACATTGCCATTTGTATTTTGTAATTGCCAAACTATAGTATCATGAATGGTAAAACTATTCTCGTACTTATCAACTCGTTCTCCTTTGTAATTATATACAATACCCTCTTGTTCGACTTTATCAAATAATAATTTACGTTCGTATCTATTCTCAATTGCAGCACTAAAACTGGATGGTATCGCTAGAATTTCCTCATTTGAGTATTTAAAACAAGACAAAGCATATTTATTGGCATAAATAAAATAAGAATTAGTATTGGCATTTTGAGCCAATATGCTATAAGGTGCATTTTCATGTAACCATTGGTAACGGTCGGAAATATTGGGTGGAGATGGAAGTTTTTTTCCATTTAAAGCTAAGAAACAATCATCAATTTGTTTCAGCAGAATGTGTTCATTTTTTAAAGACATAATATTTTGTTTTATAGGTTCTTAAGACGGGGATTACTTCCTAACAATTGCAGCGAATCGACAGTAATTTCTATAAGCAAAGATTGAGGAGGTTTATTTTTTATCATCATACTATCTAACAGATCATCTAGATTAGATAAATCGGTATTTAATATTTCGGCATTCCAGCCACATGCCCTCGCAATACTACAATAATCAAGAGATTTTAATCGGGCATGATAACGCTCATTATCAACATCTGGCATAATTTTGCCCAATCCTTGTTCGACAATTCCTAATGTTTCATTATTTAATAAAAATAAAACCAAACCAAGATCGTGAACTTCTCCCATGCTACCAGAGAATAGACGAAAGCAGCCATCACCCGTAAATAAAAAAACAGAGCGATCAGGACTTGCTAGTTTTGCTCCTACTGCAACACCAAATGCACCACCCATAGCCGAGCCTCGATAAAGTGAATAAAATTGAATATTATTATTAGGACGTTGGGTTACATATTGCCGGTCTTTATAGGCTTGGCAAACATCATCAATCCCTATAGAGCGTGCAGGCCACCAATTATCAAGCTTTTGATATAAAGTGACCATATCTACATAGTTATCACGGGCAAAAGCAAATGGCAAATTATTTAAGTCTTTTGGAGCAGACTCAAATGGGAGGTTCTCGAAAGGCAATAAATGGGCTGCATCGATTATTTTTTGAATTACTAAATCTAAAGGAGCATAAACATGATCATATTTACTTTCTATAATATGTTCTAAACTATTATCAACCAGTCCGTATGCATCGGGAATATTGCCAATAAAAAAGGTATGAGCAACTGGGAATTTATTAAAATTAACCGTGTATTCGTCTGGGCATGCACCAAGTATCATTAAAACATCATTTTCATCCAGAGCATTTATTAATGATAAGGCTTTATCATTTCCTCCAAACGATACATATCCGTAACCATAAGGATTATCACGATTTACAGCATTTGCGCCATTAATGCTCCAAATAACAGCTGGACATAAAAGTTTACTTAACTCAGATGTATAATGTATCGCATCTGGATAACGTGCCATCTCTTCTCCCACAAGAAGAACTAATCGTTTACCTTTAATTGTTTCCTTAAAACTAGTTATAAAACTATCTAAGTTTGTATTCTTAAAAACATTTGACTGATTCGGATATGGAGATTTACATACAGTAGAAATAATATTTAATCCTTCGTTATCAAGAACCAAAACAACTGGTTTAAAACGATCTAATTGTTTTTTTGCCTGAACTAAAGTTTCTTTTAATGTAGCTTGATTATTTAATATAAAAACAGAATCAGGCAATTCGGCTTTTAATTGCTCCACAATATTACTACCGTAGTGTGTGGAATCTTGTAAAGGAGAAAAACCTACAGTACTATTCCCTGAAACAGGTACAATATATACAGCTGGAATATCATGTAATTTGGCATCGCTCAGGCCACAACTAATAAGCTTTGTAGCTGCTCCTGTAGTTGCCACAGTTGCTGCTATCTTACCCGTACTTAAGTAATAACCTAACGGCACAAAACCTGCGCTATACTCCCCAAAAGTTAAAAACTCTGTTGTATTAAAAGAATCCCTTTTATAAGGATTGAGGTATTTAAGAAAATGAATAACACCACCACCAGTAACACCGGTATATAGTGATATTCCCCAACTTTCGAGGGTATTTACTATTAACTGATTGCTGTCCATATAGTTTTGAAACTTTTAATTATTAAAGAATAATAAAAAGCTTATTGAATAAGATAACTCTAAGTATCTTTTTAATTAAGAGTTTATGATACCCAATTAAGCATCACAAACTTTTCAGAACAACAAACAACCTTGTTGTATTAATATGATAATTCGTTTCATAATGATAAGATTTGGGTCTTATAAAGATATAAACAAATTCCTGTATAACAGCAAGTAAATCAGTACAAATAAAACATAATTAACTGAATTACAGTATTTTAAAATAA
>NZ_NCWQ01000174.1:0-3627 GCF_002156885.1 Flavobacterium sp. AJR
ATTTGGTGTCTGACCAGTAACTTTTTTAAAGGCCTTATAAAAAGTCGTTTTTGAAGTAAACCCAGATTCTAATCCCATAGCTAGCAAATTGTAGTTTTCATATTCAGAATTTGAAATCATTTCCTTGACAGCTTCAACCCGATATTGATTAATGTAATTAGCAAAATTATCCTCTGTTATCGTGTTTATAATTTGTGAAACATATCCTGCGCTTATACCTAGCTTTTCAGCGACTTTTTCTCTGTTTAATGTACTGTCGGTATAAATGTGCTGCTCTTTACAAAGAAGTTCAAGTTTTTGAAAATAAAGATTCTCTGCCGTAATAGATTCTCTGCATTCTTCCGGGGCATTATTTTCTTCTGTTGGGCTTTTTTCTATAATTTGGATACTGGGAGACGAAACAGCTAAATTGGTATTTAAAAAATTATAGATGGCATCTTTGTTTTTGGCAAGCCTATATTTGTAAATGCCTATATAAGCTGTCCAGTGCATTATTAATGTTGCCAATATAGCCACCCCACTCATGGTAGAAGAAATATCTAATTGAAAAAACAGGCCAATCAAATAGGTAGTTAGCCAGATAAATAAGATCAAATACATGATAGTCAATAAGGTAATGACCCATTTTTTCTCTTGAGGATCTTTTAAATGCCTTATCATAAAATAAGAGTAAAGAGGTAGAAACAGGATGATGATAACGGCCAATAAAATCTGAATCAGCTGAAGTATAGTGATTAGGAACATATAGGACTCAGGAATTTTATAAATTCCTGTTACATGATCAAGTTGGATTGTAATATTAAGAGTGCTGGCAAAGACAAATGGAATATAACACAAATAAATTTTTTGCCTGTTTTTTACCGCATCATCAATGCGGTTTATAATAAACAAAAATGTGAAAACAGGTAATAGAAATACCCAATCGATAGCATCTATAAAAAGCATTAAAGGATAGGATGTAAATACACCTTCAATTTCAAAAACATAATTTAATAAAACAATGGAAAGTGCAAATAGTAAGAAGGCCAGGTATTTATTTGAATTACTATTGAATATAGAAGACTTTAAAATAATTAAGCCTAAGACTACTCCCTGGAAAATCGCAATATTTAAAAGTGTTGTATAAATCAATTTTTTAATATAAAAGTTGTTTTTATGAGACGAATTTATATTAATACTGATGAATTTTCTTAGGGGATTAAGAAATGATTAACTAAAAGGCACTCTCCGAAGAGTTCTCATGCAAGCCTATGCACATGTTTCCTGACTTCATGCCTGCAATCAGAATCAGACAATATTTTATAAATCTAAACAAACAAAAAAAGCTCCAGATTTCTCTGAAGCTTTGTTTAGTAACGGCAAGTATTGAAATATCTAACCAACTTATGAATGATTTTATAAGATTATTTGTGAATAATTTATATTTCTTTCGTCAGCCTGTCTAATTCTCTTAATAAAGTGGGAAATCTAAATTCTCCAGCCATACTTTCAACTTTTGTAAATGCATCGTTTAAATCAATACCGATTGAAGTAATAAAAAGTTTTTTTTCATAAAAAGTAATTTGAATTATTTCAACCCAAAATTCACATAAGAAAAGGTTTCAAAAACTTAAAAATGGATAAATTGATACTTATTTGCTGGTATTTTTATATTCATTTGGTGTCTGACCAGTAACTTTTTTAAAGGCCTTATAAAAAGTCGTTTTTGAAGTAAACCCAGATTCTAATCCCATCGCTAGCAAATTGTAGTTTTCATATTCAGAATTTGAGATCATTTCCTTGACAGCTTCAACCCGATATTGATTAATATAATTAGCAAAGTTATCCTCTGTTATCGTGTTTACAATTTGTGAAACATATCCTGCGCTTATGCCCAGTTTTTCAGCGACTTTTTCTCTGTTTAATGTACTGTCGGTATAAATGTGCTGCTCTTTGCAAAGAAGTTCTAGTCTTTGAAAATAAAGGTTATCTGCCGTGATAGATTCCCTATATTCATCTGGTATACTATTTTCTACAATTTGCATATTGCTATACGAAATAGCTAAATCTTCATTTAGAAAATTGTAAACTGCATCTTTGTTTTTGGCTAGTTTGTATTTATAGATACCTATATAAGCTGTCCAGTGAATTATGAATGTTGCAGATAAAGCCAGGATGCTCATAGTAGCAGAAATATCAAATTGAATAAATAAGCTGGTTAGATAGATAATAAGAAAAGCGAATAACAATGAAGTAACAATTGTTAATAAGATGATTATCCATTTTTTTTCCTCTGAATCTTTTAAATGCCTTATCATAAAATAAGAGTAAAGCGATAGAAATGGGATGAAAGTAACGGCTAAAAGAAGATGAATCAGACCAAGTATATTGATTATATTGATGCCTGACTCAGGAATAGTATAAATTCCTGCAACATGATCGAGATCTTGTGTAATAGTAAGCACAGCGGAATAGGCAAATGGAATAAAACATAAATAAGATTTTTGTTTACTTTTTACAGTATCATCAATCCGGTTTATAATAAACAGGAATATGAAAGAAGGGATTAGAAATACCCACTCGATGTGATCGATAAAGCGTAGAAAAGGATAGGGAGTAAATGCATCTTCAATCTCAAAAACATGATTCAGTAAAATAATTGACAGTGTAAATAGTAAGTATGCCAGATATTTATTTGAATTACTATTGAATATAGAAGACTTTAAAATAATTAAGCCTAAGACTATTCCCTGGAAAATCGCAATATTTAAAAGTGTTGTATAAATCAATTTTTTAATATAAAAGTTGTTTTTATGAGACGAATTTATATTAATACTGATGAATTTTCTTAGGGGATTAAGAAATGATTAACTAAAATGGCACTCCCCGAAGAGTTCTCATGCAAGCCTGTGCTAATGATTCCTGACTTCATGCCTATAATCTGAATCAGACAATATTTTGTAAATCTAAATAAATCAACAAAGCTCCAGATTTCTCTGAAGCTTTGTTCCTGGGCTGGTTATCTTTTATGATTTTTTATATAAATTTCTGGTAATTTCTTCTGAAATCTAACTAATTAAATTTTCTAGCTTCAAATTATTTTTACTTTAAATTTTGCATCAATATATGTTAGTAATAATAAAAACAAGCAACAAAGAATGAAACTTAAAGTATTAAATTTCAAGCTTATTTTAAGTTCTTTTGTTGCTTTGTAAACTAAAACTAAAAGAAAACTACAAACAAATATTGAAATTGTAAATAATCCTACTCCAATTGACATTCCAACTCTTCCCTCATCATTTGGGCTTAAGAGGTTTGCTAATCCTGCTGCGAATCTCATAACAAACGGAAAAAAAAGAAATGGGTACAATTCGATTTTCTTATATTTTGTTATTAAAAAGTAAAATAGGATTGCTTGTAAAACTGTAAACAATGGCCCAGCCAATGTTATATAGTTTCTATTCCATTCGTTTTGTAATTCTCCAGAAACTGGATTTGTTCCATTTAATGTTGCTATCATTTTATTTCCCAAGATTTCTCCAATACTCCAATGGGATAATTCGTGTAAGATTGTACTCAAAAAGACAGCAATAAAAATTAAAAAAATGTATTTTAAATTAATTCTGTTTATGTTATTTTCAATCATAT
>NZ_NCWQ01000175.1:0-2345 GCF_002156885.1 Flavobacterium sp. AJR
GGTTACAAAATTATTTATCTTTTATAATTTTAAATACTTTTGTTCCACAAATCAATTAACTAATTAATAATGAAAAAAATATTTTTTTTACTTACTGCTTCTATAGCAATAATTTCATGCAACAAAGTTAAAGACGGTGAATACCTTATTACTGGAACTGCAACAGGAATTGAAAACGGGAAAACTATAATCCTACAAACTCAAGATCAAACTACAGGAGCTCTTATTGCTCTAGACACTGCAAAAGTTGAAAATGGAAAATTTGAAATTAAAGGTAAAGTTACTGAACCTGCATTTCATACATTACAATTACAAGGAGCTCAAGGACCAATTCCTTTTATCCTAGAAACAGGAGAAATTAAAGTTGTTGTGGATAAAGATAGTATCCATAAATCTAAAATTTCTGGAACATACAACAATGATGAGTATGTGAAATTTAATGATGAACTTATGAAAGTTCAGAAGAAATTAGTTGATTTCCAGAAAAAAAACACACAAACTATGAATACTGCTCAACAAGCTAAAGATACAGCAGTAATCAATGGTTTAATGAAAGAATTCATGAAAATCCAAGGTGATGTTCAAACTGAGACTAAAGCAAAATATACTACATATGCTGAATCTCACCCAAAATCTTTCATCAGCGCTTTAATTATCAAAGGAATGTTGAATGATCCATCTACTGATGTAAAAAAAGCAGAAGCTCTTTATACTAGTTTAGATGAATCAGTAAAAAACACTAAACCTGGTAAAGAAGTAAAAGAAAAAATCGGTCAAATGAAAATGCCTGCTGTTGGTGCTACTGCTCCTCCAGTTGGTAGCGCAAACTGAAGGTCAGATTTTTCTGCTCCTAATCCAGAAGGAAAAATGGTATCGCTTAAAGAAAGTTTAGGCAAAGTAACTATCGTTGATTTCTGGGCTTCATGGTGTGGACCTTGTAGAAAAGAGAATCCAAATGTTGTAGCTATCTATAAAGAGTTACATTCAAAAGGTCTTAACATAGTTGGTGTTTCTTTAGACAAAGAAGCTAAAGCTTGGAAGGAAGCTATTGCAAAAGATAACTTAACCTGGACACAAGTTTCTAACTTGAAATTTTGGGAAGAGCCAATCGCAGCTCAATACGGTGTTCAATCAATTCCTGCAACATTTATACTAGATGCAACAGGAAAAGTAGTAGCACAAGATTTAAGAGGCGATGAACTTAGAGCAAAGATATTAGAGCTTTTAGCTAAATAAAATCAATTTTAGAATAAAACAAAAAAATCTCCCTAGTGGAGATTTTTTTGTTTTTATATATTACCATCATTTTAATCATATGTTTTAAATTAAAGCCTTAATTAAGAGTTAATAACTCCATCCCAATGTTTCTATCATTTACGCAAAATACTGCAAAAAAAGCGACTAGAATAGGATTTAAGAGACGACGAATCTAAAACGCTACAATTAGTAATCAATTTAAAATAAAACAGGAATCCCACTAATAAAGTTTCTGTTTTATTCAACATCATTTATCCTAAATACAAGTTTATATCTTAAACTCCCTAGGGCATCCAATAGCTTTCTTAAAAGATCTTCAATATTTTTTTTGTGTTTTTCAAGTTAGATACATTAAAAAAAGTTGCTCTCAAAAACTAAAAAAACAAAAAAGCTTTGTTCAAAAATATCAGAACTCTCGCCCAAACAATATCGAAATTT
Organism: Flavobacterium sp. AJR; assembly: GCF_002156885.1. NCBI lineage: Bacteria > Pseudomonadati > Bacteroidota > Flavobacteriia > Flavobacteriales > Flavobacteriaceae > Flavobacterium > Flavobacterium sp. AJR. The sequence goes on from NZ_NCWQ01000175.1 coordinate 1,696, forward strand.
AGCATAAAATAAGAAAATTCTCCTTTTTTTATATTTTTTATTTTATTCAATACCAATGGATTAAAAATTAATTAAAAAATAACTTCAAATTAAGTACTATTTTAGTTTGCAGACATCAAAAACGTTCCTATATTTGCAACCGCTTAGAACAACAAAGCGCAACAAAACAAGCTTCGGGGAGATACTCAAGCGGCCAACGAGGGCAGACTGTAAATCTGCTGTGTAAACTTCGCAGGTTCGAATCCTGCTCTCCCCACGAAAAGGGGAAAAGAAGTGAAAAAGGCAACTTTATCAATCTTTTCAAAAAACCCGAAAACGTGTAAAAACCTGCAAATCCAAGGATTCGCAGGTTTTTTTGTTTTAAAGCACTTTTCAATCTTTAAAAAACAGTCAAAAGTTTTGTGGCAAAATCGTGGATCATGTTCAAAAGTTGGGGATTAAGCAAAAAGATTAGATAATCTGAACAAGAAGAAATCAATATTTCTTACACCTCTAAATTGGCTTCTAAATGCTTTTATTTTTGCATTAAAAGATTCAGCCGAAGCATTTGTACTTCTATTATCAAAATAGTTTAAGATTGACTGGTAATTAAAAGTTATGGTATTGAGCAGAATATTGAAGTTTTTAAAACCTGACTCCTCTACATTTCT
>NZ_NCWQ01000176.1:0-2218 GCF_002156885.1 Flavobacterium sp. AJR
TGAACATTTATAAGGCAAGATTTTGATGACTTTCTTAACACTGTAGTCACGAGCGGGACGCTCGCGCTAGCTAACAACTAAGATAATCAATATGGCGAATAATCCATTTTTGTCAAAACTCGATCTTCAATATTACCTATTAAATCACCAAATTTAGTACTAGTTTGTTTTTTAATTTCTATCCATTCTTTATCGGCTCGAAATTGTTCCCAAGCTTTCTTCATTGTAGCTTCATCAGTCCATTCCAAAAGATAAACGAATTCTGTTTTCTTATCTGATTTTGATTCCCAAATCGAAGAAATTTTAAAATTGTATTTCTTCATAATCTCCATTGCATTATTTCTAAATCGATCATGAAAACCCTTTTTGTTATTTTCGAATATTTCATAAATACGTAACTCATAAATCGGAGTCACTTTATTATCACCAGATACAGCAATTGTATTTTGACATTTTACAACCGATGTTGTAATTAATAACAGAGTCAATAAAAGTAGTTTCATATCTAAAATTATGGGATTCTATAAAATGCTTTTGAAACAATTCGCCAACCTTCCGAAAATTTATAGAGTGTCAGATGATCTGTAAAAATCTTCTTTTTGTTCTTAGATACATTCATAACAACTGTTGCTGCATTTCCTGATACTATTACATTCAAATATTCACTTTCAGCCTTTATTATTGGTTTACCAGCATTTTGCTTACGTCCCTTTTCAATTCCTATTATCCATTCATCCAATGCAACCGACACAACATCATTGTTATCTAATCGTAACATTTTAAAAGTAGGATGAAAACCTTTTCGTATATCTTCAATTGGCCCTCCATTGTGTATTCCGCCTATATAAGCACTTTCAATAATTGCTTTAATCGAATCCTCATCAGTCTTACTTTGTCCAAAATTTAGATTACTTACCAGAAGTAAAAAAAATAACAATTTTATTTTTCTCATAATTAATTCATTAAGTTCTATTAGCCTATAAATTTCACAGATAAAAATAATAGATTTTAATATAAAAAAAACATTTCTTGATATATATTATACTCATAATAACCAAGCAACCAAATAAGTAACCTATATCCATAAAAAAAGTCCATCATAAAATGATAGACTTTTAAGAATAACAACATAAGTAAATTATGCTGTTGGTATTTTTAATTTCCACCCAACTTGTATTAGGTCAGGATTTTTAATCACATCTTTATTAGCTTCGTAAATTGCTTGCCATGAAACTCCATGTGCTTTTCCAATTTTTGATAAGGAATCACCTCCTACAACAGTATAATCTGTTGTTGTTCCCTCAGCAACAGCAATATTCATAACAACATCAGCTGCTCTAAAATCAGGATCAATTTTTCCGTAAACAGCCCAAAGTTTTTCTTTGTCCTCAGCAGATTTTGCAGTTCCATCAACATACAAAACATTATCCTGCTCTCTTACTTCCAAATTAGCGATACCTAAATCAGTAGCTAAACTTGTTAATTCTCTGTATTTATCTTGTAAACTCATAAAATCTTTATTTAATAGTTAACTTGTTTTCAACTTTTTTAGGTTTCAATTCTTGTACACTTTTTATCAAAGCTGGTAATTGGTCTCTTTTAATATCACCTTTAAGTGTTACTACACCATCCAAAACTGTAGCAGTTACACCACTATACGTTTTTACTACCTCGTTTATCGAAGTATTTAAAACACTATCGGCATTAATTACAACAGGTGCAGCAGTAGCTACAGGCTCAGGTGCCGCAATTTCGCAGTTATTCACTACCGATTTCACTCCTTTAATTCCTTTTGCAATAGCCTCACAGCTTTCTTTGCAAGCAGCATCTTTACAAACTCCCGAAATAGTAGCTATACCATCTTTTACAGTAACTTCCATTCCTGGCATGTCACCCATTTTTGCAGCAATCTCTTTTTGAATATCTGCATCTTTGGGACCACAAGCCACTAATAAAAAAGCTAAACTCATTCCTAACAAAATAGACTTAATTTTCATAATCATGTTTTTTTTTAAATTAATTAAACGATTTAAAGTTAACGGACAAAACAACAAAATATTACAAATTATCTTACAAATTAAATTTTAATCAATTACTAAAAAATCAAAGTATTGAATAACTCTAAAACTTTTAGTTATGCAACACCTATTTTCAGTAACTACGAGTATTTCCAACCTAAGAACCATTAATATTATTTCTTAAAAAATTGAATCCAACT
>NZ_NCWQ01000177.1:0-2203 GCF_002156885.1 Flavobacterium sp. AJR
AAGAGAGGTATTTATTATATTTCTGATCCAGCTTTTGGATTGATAGAATATAATCAGAAAGACTTTATTAAGTTTTGGATAGGAAATAATGCCGATGATTCTACTCAGGAAGGAATTGCATTATTGTTAGAAGCCACTCCAAGATTTTTTCAGTCCGAGTTTGATAAAGAAGATAAAAAAGGTTTAGGATTTGGGCTATTATCGCAATATGTCTTGCGATATAAATCATTCCTAATCCAGTTAAGTATAAGTTTACTGGCGAGTAGTTTACTGCAGCTTATTTTTCCTTTTCTTACCCAGAGTATTGTCGATGTAGGGATACAAAATCAAAACATTCATTTTATTTATTTAATTCTGTTTGCGCAATTATTTCTTTTTGCAGGAAGAACAGGATTAGAACTTATCAGGAGCTGGATATTATTGCATTTATCTACCAGAATAAATATCTCTTTAATTTCAGATTTCTTCATCAAATTAATGAATTTACCAATTTCATTTTTTGATGTCCGAATGACTGGAGATATTATGCAACGTATAAACGACCATCGTCGTATAGAGAGAATCCTTACCACATCATCATTAAATGTATTGTTTTCGGTCATTAATATGATAATTATGGGAGGTGTTCTAGCCTATTATAATCTTCAGATATTCTTAGTGTTTTTTGCAGGAAGCATTCTGTACTTTGGATGGATAACCTTATTCTTAAAACGAAGAGAAGAACTCGATTATAAGCGATTTTCAGAAGTTAGTCAGGAGCAAAGCAAGGTTATGGAGCTCATAAACGGAATGCAGGAAATAAAACTGCATAATGCCGAGAAGCAAAAAAGATGGGGATGGGAGTATGTTCAGGCAAGATTATTTAGAGTTTCTATAAAAGGACTAGTCTTAGAACAGACCCAAACAATAGGTTCGTCTGTGATTAATGAATTAAAGAATATTTTTATAATTTTCCTTTCGGCAAAACTAGTAATCGATGGTCAGATTACTCTTGGGATGATGCTTGCAATAAGTTCTATCGTTGGGAGTTTAAATGGTCCGATTACACAGCTTATAGAGTTTGTGCGCGAAGTGCAAGATGCAAAAATATCGTTGGCAAGATTATCAGAAATTCATGATAAGGAAGATGAGGTGCAGCAAGAAGTACATCAAACCCAAGATATTCCACAAGACAGTGACATAATCATCAAAGATTTATCGTATCGCTATTTAGGATCAGACATTCCTGTTTTAGATGACTTAAATTTAGTGATTCCTGCCCATAAAGTAACTGCAATTGTAGGCGTTAGTGGAAGCGGAAAAACTACTTTAATGAAGTTATTACTAAAATTCTACGAACCAAATAATGGCGAAATTAATATAGGGAATACACAACTCAAAAATATTTCGCAAAAAGCATGGCGTAACAACATTGGAGCAGTTATGCAGGAAGGATTTATTTTTAGTGATACAATTGCTAATAATATAGCAATTGGAGTCGATAAAATAGATAAAGAACGATTGGTATATGCTGCCGATGTGGCCAACATAAAAGAGTATATCACTAGTTTGCCTCTTGGTTATAATACCAAGATAGGATCAGAAGGAGTTGGAATGAGTACAGGACAAAAACAACGATTATTAATTGCGAGGGCAGTATATAAAAACCCCGAAATGTTATTCTTTGATGAAGCAACTTCAGCATTAGACGCTAATAATGAAAAATCAATTATGGGGAAACTGGATATCTTCTTCAAGGATAAAACGGTTGTAGTAATTGCGCACCGATTGAGTACAGTTATGAATGCAGATCAGATTGTTGTTTTAGATAAAGGAAAGATTATCGAAATAGGAAGTCACTCAGCATTAGTAGAACAAAAAGGAAATTATTTTGAATTGGTTCGTAATCAATTGCAATTAGGAAATTAAAACATGGCAGAAGACAATACAAAATTTGAATTAAGAAGCGAAGAAGTTCAGGATATCCTTACAAGAGTGCCACATTGGATGATACGATGGGGGACAGTTTTAATCTTTGCAATAATATGCATGCTGTTTTTTGTTTCCTGGTTTCTTAAATATCCAGATGTCGTTGGTACAGAAATAAGTATTACAACTTCTATTCCTCCTGAGAAATTAGTAGCCAAAACTACTGGTAGAATCGAAGCAATTTTAGTAAAAGATAAAGCGAAAGTGTCCAAAAATACGCCACTTGCAATTATCG
>NZ_NCWQ01000178.1:0-3922 GCF_002156885.1 Flavobacterium sp. AJR
AAATAGATTAGTCCCAATCTGATTAGACTGATTTTTAAATACCACATATTAGTCTATTCTTAACTAATTAATTTATTTTTTAATCATTAAATCCTACTATTATGAAATCAAAATTATCCTTGTTACTCGTTTTTATTAGTTTTTATTCGTGGGCCCAAACCACCACATCATTTACCACCAATGGTACCTTTATTGTCCCTGCGGGTTTAACCAGTATTTATGCTAAGGCTTGGGGCGGAGGCGGATCTGGTGGAGGAGCCAGTGGTGCCGGATTGCTTTTAGGGAGAGGTGCGGCTGGCGGTGGCGGTGGCGCTAATGTCGAATCTCCACTAACTGTCGTTCCTGGAGCAACTTTAAATGTTGTTGTTGCTAGCCAAACACCTGGAAATGTAGGCGCTAATGGTACCGCTGGAGGGTACTCTACAATTACTCAATACCAAAATATTTTTTTTGCACCTGGAGGATCAGGAGGTGGGGCTAATAACTCTGACACCCCCCCTGGTGCAACGCCAGGAGGAGCATTTGCTGCTACGATAGGAGCCACAAGAATTGCAGGTAGACCAGGCGGAAAAGGTAATTCGGCCTTACTATCATTAGGACTTAGTTCTGGAGCTGGTGGGGCTGGTGGAGAAGGTATAAATTCAGGAGATGGGACTGGAGGTGCTGCTATTTCAAATCTACTTTTGGGTACGGCTCCAGGAAACGCAGGTACTGTGTCTGGTGGTGGTGGTAGCGGGGCAATAAATTCAGCATTAGGTGCCCCTCAAGCTGGTGGGGCTGGAGCAGCGGGACGAGTTATTCTCTCTTATACTTGCCCAACTTATAGTATAACTAGTGTAAAAGCTGTAAGTTGTAATAATGAAAACACGATTAGAGTAACATTAACAGCCAGTGCTACCTCCTTGCCTGTCGGTAATTATGTGGTAACTTATAATAGGACTAGTCCATCTGCTACGGGATTAACGGCAAATCTAACGGTCAGTACAGCAGGAACTGGTACCTTTACAATTACTAGTGTTTCATCGAATACCCTAGGCGGCGTTATAACAATTACTAAACTAGCTTCTGAGTCTTGTTCTTCTATTATTACCAACAATAACACAGCTACAATAGCACTACCATATGGTGGAACAATAAGTGGCGCAAATTCAATTTGTGCAGGAAATACAGTTGTATTATCCTTATCAGGTAACGAAGCCTCTGTTGTTAAATGGCAATTTAATGACGGATATGGTTGGAAAGATGTACCTAATCCAAGTACTTCAAATACTTATACAACATTCCCTTTACTACAAAATCAAACCCCCTTCAGAGCCATTTTGGATTACTGTAATATTGTTTCTGAGGTAAAGACTGTGTCCTTAAATTCACCTACTCTGTACATTTCTAACCGTCCCGATTATGATCATTCAGGTGAAATTGAGTATTATCTACGTACAATTAAAGCTGGAGCTTTATTACCCACTCTACAATATATAGCAGTCCCTTATATAAATCTCGAAGGGGATCCCACTGGATATTCTGTTGAATGGGATACTGATTCAATACCAAATCAAGATATTACCCCTTATACATTTACATATACCCCTAATAGTTCCATAAATTCAATTATAATACCGGCTAATACCCCAGAAGGTACATACAGTGGCAATATATATATTCATAATAATCTTTGTAAGTCCTATAAAGCATATAATTTTGAATGTACAACTTTACTTGATGACCCGTCATCAAAAACAGGCTCAGAAAAAGATGTAAATGCCAGCACAATTGCCACTAGTTTAGTACCTATAGCAACAAAAGATTTAGAAGCAACAGAAAATAAAATTTCAGTAGCTATTGTTAACAAAGTGATTCATGTTGATGCTTACAATAGTAATTTGAATAAGGTTTTTATTTATGATGTATCAGGGAACTTGCTATACAAAAAAGAAGCTGTATCGGGTTCTAAATTAGTTATCGACAACTTAAGATCTAGTAATCAGGTTTTAATGGTGAAAGTAATTTCGGATGATAATCATGTCGAGACCAAAAAAATTATTTATTAATTTAACAACATAGAAACACAGCCTTTTTTTAACTTAAAGCAGCTATTTTACTTATTTACAAGGAATATAGCTGCTTTATGCCTAAGAAATGTATTTTTATGTGTTAGTCATCAATTTAATAACCCGAGGGAAACCAGCAAACAGAGTAATTAAACTGATGGGCTAACTATAAAAGCATTACTATTTATTTATCTATGACATCCATCTCAGAATAATTATATGGTTTCAGAAAAAAGAAACATTAGATTGGATATTAAAAAACTTAATTACAACTCAATTTTAGAATTATATTTTGAATGTACTCATTAATAAAAAATATTGAACCACTAAAAGTAAATTTACTGTAAAAATAAATATTATGATCCCCATCTCAGAATCACTATCCGTACAAGACAGTCAACGCTTATTTGATTTGAATCAATACATCGAAAATGCAAGAGATAATTTCTTAGGCTATCCTGTATCTAAAGATTTTGATTATTCAGAAATCAATCATTTTTTTAAATATCCGATTAATAATCTTGGAGATCCTTTTGAGAATTGCACTTACAAAGTACAAACACACGAACTAGAAATAGAAGTGGTTGGCTTTTTTGCCAAATTATTCCGCGCCGATCCAAAAGATTATTGGGGTTATGTAACAAATGGTAGTTCTGAAAGTAATCTATACGGACTCTATCTCGCACGAGAATTACATCCAAAAGCTATAGTATACTACTCTGAATCGGCCCATTATAGCATACGGAAAAACATTCACTTACTCAACATACCGAGCATCGCTATTCGATCACAAGAAAATGGTGAAATAGATTATGATGATTTTGAAAATACTCTAAAACTCAATCGTAATAAACCGGCCATTGTACTTGCTACTTTTGGCACAACCATGAAAGAAGCCAAAGATGACGTATCAAAAATTAAGAATATTCTAAAAAAATTAGCCATACAAGACAACTACATCCATTGTGATGCAGCCCTATCCGGAAGTTATGGTGCTTTTATGCAACCACGACTTCCCTTTGATTTTATGGATGGCGCAGAGAGCATTTCAATCAGTGGACACAAATTTATAGGTTCGCCTATTCCAACTGGCATTATTATCACAAAGCGCTCCAATAGAGATAGAATCTCAAAAGGAATATCCTATATCGGCTCCCTAGACACAACAATTTCTGGGTCCAGAAACGGTCATTGTCCGTTGTTTTTATGGTATGCCATAAAAAAACTAGGTGTTGAAGGTTTAAAAAAACGCTATTTACACAGCTTAGAAGTAGCTGAATACTGCGAACAAAGATTAAAAACTATAGGGATTCCTGCCTGGAGAAATCCAAATTCTATAACAGTAATTTTTCCAAAAACAAACGAAGAAATTAAATTAAAATGGCAATTAGCCACTCAAGGCGATATCTCCCATATTATTTGCATGCCAAACGTAACCATACAACAAATCGATCTTTTTATCTACGATATAGAGAATTGTACTGAAAACCCAGATGAAATGACAGAATTCACTTGGTAGTGTTTCCCAGTTAGTAAAATGAGATTTTACGTTTTAACTTGTAGAAAAAGAATATTTATTAGCAAAAAATAAGTTAAGGATGAGTAATATTACTCATTCACTTTGTTTTAATATCGTTTTAATAGAGCTATTAAACGATAGCACAGTAATTCTTTTCGTGTCTACAAACTTTACTTTTCCAATATAAAATATTCCACAAAAAACTAAGATTAGATACCATTAACTAATCACTTAGCAATCATAATTTTTTATAACGGGCACAATAATACTTGCCCTATCCTTTCTATCAGTCATACGTCTATCTTCCTAATAGTATCAATAAATTAATAATCAAACTGAACTCCAACTTACCCTT
>NZ_NCWQ01000179.1:0-2008 GCF_002156885.1 Flavobacterium sp. AJR
ATCTGTTGAAAGTTAGTATTTGTTATGCTTTATAAGATTGTAAAGCTGTTAGTCCAATTGCTAATATAAAAAAAGTCAAATAAACCCATAATAGTTTTTTTAAGATTATTGTCAATTTATATTTATGCGAATTAGGCAGGATTGGCAAAAGATTCTTTATAAGCCAGAGCCTTTTTTTCAATCATTTATTTCTTTTGGATGTTGTTTTTTTCCGATTTTAAAGAGTTACTCATAATCAATCCAATTACAAAACCACTAATAAGTCCTCCGATATGTGCTGCATTATCAATTCCTCCAGTAAGTCCCATAAGCAAATTATATCCTATAAAAATGAGCGTTGTAATTAAGAATACGTTATTGATTTGTGGAGGAAAAACTTTTGTCAATAACAAACTTAGGAATAATCCATAAAGCCCAAAAATAGCACCCGAAGCACCTACGCTTACTGTTGCATCATACCACCAAATACTAGCTAAACTGGCAATAATTCCTGTAACTAGGTAAATTGTTAAGTATTTTGTTCGACCCAATAGAGGCTCCAGAAATATTCCGACAAATAAAAGTCCAAACATATTTGATAGCAAATGCATGAAACCACCATGAAGGAAGACATTTGTAATAAGTCGCCACCACTCGCCATTGCTTGTATAAGGTTGGTAGTTTGCTCCCCAGTTTAGCAAATCTTGCCCATTAAACGATATAAAGCCTAAGCCTGATATAAGCATCACTAAAAAGATTGCAATATTTAGGTATATTAAAATTGGAGTAACAAAATAGCCTTCTCTTGGTTTTATAAATTCCAAGAATTCTTTTAAATCTTTGTTTTCTTGGGGTTTTCCGCTTTCTAGGTTCTTTAATTCTCTTTGGTTAAATTTTGGAATTAAAATCGCAATTAGTGATATAACTATTCCTCCTAATAATGTGCAGATAAACCATAGGAAGGAATTTCCATTTTTGTTTTCAAAAGGTTCTTTGTGAGAAATAAAAATAGTTGCACCTTCAGTATTTAATTTAGTGCAATTTTTTAAGGCTTTTTTATAACCATCTCCAGTTTCGGAATTCCCAACTCTTTCTAAGTATATAAAATCACTTAAATCAGTTCGGTTAAATTCGGTTTCACTAAAGTTTGCAAAGGTTTGGTATTCACTTTCTTTTCTAGAATCGCTTATACTATTACTAACCTGATTGTGGTATTTTATTCCTAACCAATATTTACAATTCGTAGCGGTCGAAGCATTATTTTTTTTATCAAAAACTGGAGCAACAACATATATAGTCATGTTAAAATCAGTATCGTGCTTGCCACTTACTTCAAATAAAGTATAAGAACTAGCTTTTGATTTGTCTATGAATAATCTTTTTATGTCATAATATTTTGTTTGTTCTTGTTTAGAAATTGCAGAAACATTTTCGACCGTAGTTAATTTTCCAGTTGCTGTTTTAAGATAGTCTTGAGCAATTATTGTTGGAACCGAAATGGAAAGCCAAAGAATAAAAATATAAAAATCGGTATAAGTCTTTCCGTTTTTCGCTTTTAGGTTTAAAATGTTTAATCTCTTGTGTAAATAAAATATGATCGGTATTGCAGGAAATATCAATGGAATTACAAAATCGATTATCATTTCTTTGACTGAAAAGAGTTGAAATTTGATAAAAAGTAGCCAGTTTAAAAAAGTATAAATAATACAAAAGCTTAACATCGTAATTAAAAATGGAGTAAAAATTAATTTAAGCTTCTTGGTAAGATTAGAATTCATATTTGGTTATATCTAATTATAAGGTGCGTGTTTTTCTATCAAAAGTCTTGATTGATTTATTGCATATATTGGCAACGTAGGACTTTTATCAAGAGACTAATATATAGTTTTTTTATTATTAATTTATACTTGAAAATAAAACTTCATTGTATTGCAGTTTCGCGTGAAGGATAGAGGCGGTATCCTTTTGTAAGCGGAGCAAAACAAAAGATAAAGCCGAAAGCCTGACCCGCTTTTTCTGCGGGGCACGC
>NZ_NCWQ01000180.1:0-2004 GCF_002156885.1 Flavobacterium sp. AJR
ATTATGGAGGATTATTACAAGCTTTTGCTTTACAGCAAAAATTAAAAAGCTTAGGACATGATACTTGGATAATTAATAGATTATATTCTAAACCTGGAGTTAAACCAAAATTAATAAAACTAGTAAAAAATATTTTTTATAGACATATAACTTCTAAAAGGGATATTCCATTATCAATGAATGAATTTGAATACAGATACATTTATGGCAAAATAAGTTATTTTAAATCGAAGTTCATTTTTCCAATCACGCATGAAATATACGATACAAAAGGCATGAATAATCTTAAAAAGTTAGATTTTGATGCCTTTATTGTGGGAAGTGATCAAGTATGGAGGCAAGATTATTCCCCATGTATTACTAATTATTTTTTAGATTTTGCGATAGAATTTGAAAACATTAAAAGAATCTCTTACGCAGCTTCTTTTGGCACATCTGAATTTGAAATTGATCAAAATAAAAGAAGCTTAATTTCAAAACTAGCTAGTAATTTTGATTCTGTATCTGTAAGAGAATCATCTGGAATTAAATTATGTAAAGAATATCTAGGGGTAAATGCTGTACAAGTTTTAGATCCAACTATGCTATTAGATGTAAAAGTTTATAAAAAACTAATGACAGATGAGAACGAATCTGCTAGTGAAGGCACACTAATGTCGTATTTTTTAGATACTTCAAAAATTAAACAAAATTATATCGACCAAATAAGTAAAGAACTAAATCTTACTCCTTTTTCGACAATGCCTAAAACAAAATTTACTAAAGAATCTATTGGTAATTTTGATGATACAGTTTTTCCTTCTGTAACAAAATGGCTCAAAGGTTTTGAAGATGCTGAATTTGTGATTACAGATTCTTTTCATGGTTGCGTGTTTTCTATTTTGTTTAATAAACCATTCATTGCTATAGGAAATAAAAGAAGAGGCCTAAGCAGATTTCAATCTTTACTGGAAAAATTTGGACTTGAAGATAGATTTTTATTGGACTCAGAAAGAATAGATTCAACATTGATATACAAAAAAATAGACTGGGATAATGTAAATATGATACTTGCAGAAGAAAAAGATAAGTCGATTAAATTTTTATTAGATAATCTTAATTAAATGATAAGTATAATAATAATTGGGAAGAATGAAGGATGGAGATTGACAAAATGCTTGGAAAGTATTTATAAAATAATTGATTCTAGCCAAATTAAATTTGAAGTGATTTATGTTGATTCTAATTCTTCAGATGACAGTATCGAAAGAGCATTAGCTTACGAAAAAATAAAAATTTTTAAAGTTATAGGACAATGTAATGCTGCTGTTGCCAGAAATGTTGGCGCAAATGAATCTACAGGTGACATTCTTTTTTTTGTGGATGGGGACATGGAAATTCAACTTGACTTTTTCAATTATATTTTAAACAAAAAAAATCAATTAGTATCAGAATATGTAACGGGGCATTTAGATGATTATTTCTATGATGATAAAGGGACTTTTATAATTAAATCACCTAGAACTTACACAAAAGTTATCCCTAAGGATATCGAAGTACTTTCTGAAAATGGAGGGATCTTTATTATAACTAGAGAAAAATGGATTGAAGCAGGAGGAATGAACACTAAATTTAAGATAAACGAGGACTTAGAGTTGGCAATCCGATTAAGAAGAAAAAAAGTAAAAATAATTAGATTACCACACCTTATATGTTTACATCATACTATAGATTATAGAAATGAAAAACGAATGTGGAATATGCTTTTTTCTGGTTATGGATTTTACCCTGCAGTAATCTTAAGAGAGCATTTACTTGACATTTTTGTTATAAAAAGATTTATTCGAACAAACTACACAGCAATATTTTTACTGTTGGCAGTTCTTTTTTTTAACTACTCAATTGTTTTGTTGGCTTACATTTTAGTTTTAGTGTCTAGGTCAATTATACATACAGTTGGCATCAAGAGTAGTATTAATAAAATGAAATATTTTTTTGAAAGATTAATTTATCAATTTCTATCCG
>NZ_NCWQ01000181.1:0-1852 GCF_002156885.1 Flavobacterium sp. AJR
GGGAATCTGTACAGGAAGTACTTTTACGGTAACAGTAACGGTAAATCCGAAACCAGTATTGAACAATATAACTGCTACTAGTATATGTAGTGGAGGTACTTTTACTGTAACACCAACAAATGGAACTAATGGAACAATTCCGTCTGGTACGACCTATAGTTGGTCAGCTCCAAATGTAGTTGGGATTTCAGGAACTGCTGCTGGAAACAATGCTACTAATATAAGTGGTACATTGACAAATAACTCTGGAACGTATACTAATACCTGGACAGCTACTGATGTTTGTACTAACGTTTCTTCTGTATTTACTCAGGTAATTAGCATTCAGGATACTACTGCGCCAACTTGGACAACTGCTCCAGCTGCGCTTGATGTAACGCTGGAATGTAGCGATAATGCAGGATTAACAACTGCACAAGCAAGTGCTCCTGTTGCAATGGATAACTGTGGTGGAACAGTAACATATACTAAAATCAGTGGAACTTTTGCTCAAGGCAACTGTGTTAACTCTGGAACGTATACTAATACCTGGACAGCTACTGATGTTTGTACTAACGTTTCTTCTGTATTTACTCAGGTAATTGCTATTCAGGATACTACTGCTCCAACCTGGACAACTGCTCCTGCTTCTCTAGATGTAACATTACAATGTAGCGACACTGCTGGATTAACAACTGCGCAAGCAAGTGCTCCTGTAGCAACTGATAATTGTGGTGGAACGGTAACGTATACTAAAGTTAGTGGAACTTTTGCCCAAGGTAACTGTGTAAACTCTGGAACGTATACTAATACCTGGACAGCTACTGATGTTTGTACTAACGTTTCTTCTGTATTTACTCAGATAATTTCTATTCAGGATACCACCGCGCCAACTTGGACAACTGCTCCAGCTGCGCTTGATGTAACATTACAATGTAGCGACACTGCAGGATTAACAACTGCGCAAGCAAGTGCTCCTGTAGCAACTGATAATTGTGGTGGAACGGTAACGTATACTAAAGTTAGTGGAACTTTTGCCCAAGGTAACTGTGTAAACTCTGGAACGTATACTAATACCTGGACAGCTACTGATGTTTGTACTAATATATCAACAGTCTTTACTCAGGTAATTACTGTTCAAGATACCGCTATTCCAATTTGGATTACACAAGCAGGAACATTAGATATTACATTACAATGTAGTGATGTTGCCGGATTGACAACAGCACAAAATCAAGCACCAACTGCTACTGCAAATTGTTCTATAGTTACTTATACCAAAACTAGCGGTTTGTTTGTAGCTTCTACTTCATGTGCAAATGCTGGAACGTATACTAATACTTGGGTTGCCAAAGATGATTGTGGTAATATTACCGATGCTTTCACGCAAGTGATAACTATCGAAGATACTACAATACCAACATGGACTACTCTAGTTGGAAGTTTGGATGTAACCATTCAATGTAGTGATGCTGCAGGTTTAACTTCAGCGCAAGCGAATGCTCCTACTGCAACTGATAATTGTGATAGTGATGTAACTAATATCGTTAAAACTAGCGGTCAGTTTATAGCTTCTCAATCTTGTGGTAATGCTGGTACTTATACTAATACGTGGACAGTTAAAGACGAATGTGGTAATACTTCGGACACTTTCACGCAAGTGATAACCATCGAAGATACTACTAAACCGACATGGACTACTCTAGTTGGAAGTTTGGATATAACCATTCAATGTAGTGATGCAGCAGGTTTAACTTCTGCGCAAGCTAGTGCTCCTGTTGCAACTGATAATTGTGATAGCGATGTGACTAATATCGTTAAAGTTAGTGGACAATTCGTTGCTTCTACTTCATGTGCAAATGCCGGAACATAC
>NZ_NCWQ01000182.1:0-2151 GCF_002156885.1 Flavobacterium sp. AJR
CTCGAAGGGGAACCTACTGCATATTCTGTTGAATGGGATTCTGATGCAATACCAAATCAAGACATTACTCCTTATACATTTACATATTGGAGTTGCCCTCAATTTTGCCACAAAAAGCTAAGACGGTCAATTTCGACATTTACTAGTTTTTATTACTCTCTTTTTCTTATCGGCAAAAACCATTGATTTTATTCAAAATTTACCATATATTTGCCGATAACAGAACTTCATAAACATGAAATATCTTTCAGTAGTAGAATTTGCAAAAAAGCTGGAACTGTCCGAGAGGACGGTTCGTAATTATTGTGCTTTAGGTAAATTAAAAGGAGTTTTCCTAACAGGTAAAACCTGGAGTATTCCTGAAGATGCAGTAATGCCTCGAAAAGGAAATAAAAAAGTAAGTAAGAATATTTTACTGAACAGCTTAAAAGAGCAAAAGGATATGAAATTAAAGGGTGGTATCTACCACCGAACGCAGATTGATTTAACCTATAATTCAAATAAAATTGAAGGAAGCAGACTTACACACGATCAAACAAGATATATTTTTGAAACCAATACAATTGGTGCTTCTAAAGAAAGTGTAAACGTAGATGACATTATTGAAACCTCTAATCATTTTCGCTCTATAGATTTTATTATTGAAAAAGCAAATACTAAGCTCAACGAAACCATTATTAAAGAACTTCATTTTTTATTAAAATCTGGTACTTCTGATAGTGGAAAAGACTGGTTTAATGTTGGCGAATACAAAAAAATGCCAAATGAAGTTGGAGGTAATGAGACTTGTCCTCCTAATCAAGTTGCTCAAAAAATAAAAGAACTTCTCGCTACTTATCATACCATTAAAAATAAAACTATCGAAGACATCATTGATTTTCACTATAAATTCGAAATCATACATCCTTTTCAAGATGGGAATGGTCGTGTTGGACGATTAATTATTTTTAAGGAATGTCTTGCAAACAATATTGTGCCATTTATCATTGATGAACAGCTAAAGCTTTTTTATTACAGAGGATTACAGGAATGGAATCACATAAGAGAATATTTGATGGATACCTGTCTAAGTGCTCAGGATAATTACAAATCTATTCTCAATTATTTCCAGATCGAATACAAGTAATACATATAAAATCAAAATTTTTCGATTTATCGGAAAAAATTAGTTAATTTTTATTTTCACAAAACGAATTATACATCTCATTTTAAATAAGTTAAGGCATGAAAATTAACTTAAAAATCAGTAAAAAAATGGCATTCTGAGTTTCATGGCAAAATCGTGGCACAGTAGTTTACGAAAATTGACAAATGCAGGAAATACGCGGTTTTCAATCTTAAGGTTCGAATCCTGCATCGTCCGCTAAAAACTCCATTTTTAATTAAGACCATTTTTACTCAATTGTGTATGCAGTATGGATACAATTGAAAACATAAGAAACATGACTGTATGAATAACTATTGACCTACCAAGTTCACTTTGGAATTCTTTTCAGAACATATTCCAATTCCGATATATGGGCTTTTCACTAAGGTAATTTGGTAAGTAAAATCAAATCTTTCAAATTACGTCCGCAGTGCAGACGCAAACTGAGTTAAATGATTTAATGTTTTTAGACCCTCATTATACTGAAAATTATTGAGTTCCAGTAAACACGGTCTTGCGCATTACTGGCTCCGTCAGAAATTTCATCTTTACTTTTGTTTAAATATCTGCACAAAAAAAACCCTAGAAATGGGCTTAAAATTTATTTTCAAAAAAAAAATACAATGTATTAGGTTTTATTCTGACTATTTTACCATCCTTCATTACTACTAAATCGCTGTTTGTTTCTTTTTAAATTCAATTAGCTTTTCGCAAACTTTATCCATTCATTCTAGAACTTTCTTCTGAGTCGATGTTGTTTTGTGATTTTCCATTTGTAGTTATTCTTTTAGTTTATTGAACTTAATTCTATTTAGAATTTCAATCGTATTACCAAATGTTTTTTGTGCTATTAATTCTGCCTTTGCATTAGTGTTATCAAATATCATTGCCTCATTAACTATTGGCAAATATATCTTAAATAAATTTATTAATCCATTTGTATATCGACGTCTGATAACATCATTTTCAATATTATGACCACCTTCCTGGACCCTGGTTTTTAC
>NZ_NCWQ01000183.1:0-1802 GCF_002156885.1 Flavobacterium sp. AJR
ATTTCAAAGTGAGTAATTTTGAATAAAGCTCCAATAATTACTACTGCTGCTCCCATACCATAAGCGAAATTCATTGTTTTTTTACTTAATAATGCCATAATGTTCTTTTTGTTTAAATTATTAATTTTTTTTAGGTTTAAAATAAAGATTTGGAGTTTTGTCTTTAAGTTTTACTTTTTTATTTCGGATTGTCTTTATATTCGGAATAAAGAATGTTCCTTACTTTAATTTTATATTTTGCAAAGTTCTAAATAACATTTATATCGCAGGAAAGGAAAAAAAATTTAAAATCAACACATTAAGCTTTTTATAGTATAGATACAATACTTTTCTGTTTTGCATGCCTTCAGCTTTAGGATTAGTAGGATGATAAAAGAAAGTGACTATGTATGTGGGGAGGTTTCTTGAATAATAATTAAGGGTAAGATTGTTAGAGATAAGTCTTAACAAAAACTAACTTTTGAGTATTTATGTATTAGGTTCATTAAGTGATGTATTGTATAATCTAAAATTTATTTTTCTATTCTTGACAGATATAACTATTTTATCTTACACTATCGGGAAGCTCTTTCTGTGATCTGATAAAAAAATATATAGTTGTTTTTTTATCTTTTAATTTATCCCTTCTTTAGGTTTTACAAGTTATATGTTTGTAAGTTTTTACATTATTGTACTTTGTTCTTTCGGGATTTATAACAATTAAATTATTAGATTTTAAAAAAGAAAACTACTACCAATAAATTAGTTTTATTAATTCTAGATAATATTATGAGATTTATAGAAAATATAAAAATAACGAAAGAGAATCAAGATGATTTTGCAAATATTTCAGTGGTGTTTGGTTATATTGATATTCAAAAAGGAGTGAATTTTACTGCATCATTCTTAACAAAAGTAGAGTGTGTTTATATACAGGAAGAAGCAATTTTTACTGCACCTCTCCTAGAAGAAATAGTAGGATTTGTAGATATCCAAAAAGGAGCAATCTTTGCAACTCCTGTTTTAAGAAGAATTAAAGGTTATGTTTACATTCAAGAAAAAGCACTTTTTAATGCGGCACTATTATCAGCGATTTTTGGTTCAATTATAATATGTGAAAATGCGACTTTTGCGGCTCTGTCTCTACAAAAATGTGGTTCGGTAAATCTTTGTTTAGGGGCAACCTATATTACACCGGTATTAACAGAGGTGTTAGATGATATCTACATTGAGGACGAAGCTACTTTTATCGCCCCAGTATTAGATAAAGTTAAAGGGGTCATAATCGTCCAAAAAAGAGCAACACTTAATGCGACAAACTTGGTAGATTTTTTTTTGAAAGTTGGTTATGATATTTTAAAAGGGTGTTCAGCGATAGCAGAAGGTAAGTTTCCAAATGGTATCTATCTTAATTTAACAGAAAGAGAAAAAGAATACTTAAAGATGCTAAACCCCTTAGTTAACACTAATAGAGTTTCTCTGTCTTTATGGGAACAATCGGACAATTGGAAAAAAGTAAAAACAAATCAAATTAGAAAAGAGTGTTCTATTTATAGTGTCTCAGAATGGTTACATATATTTGAACTTAATGAGAATGAAGGAATAACTTTGGAAGAAATAGGAAAAACAGTAGCTCCTAATTTAGATTTTTTTATATATGAATCGAACGAAAATATTAAAAAGGCTATTGATACATTTTTATGTTTTGACAAAAACAACATGAAGAATTCTTTAGAAAAAGTAGCGCTTTATAAAGGAAAACTTAACTACTTAATTTGATATGCTGTATTTGTTGCGCTTCTGCAAAGGGATAATAGTTTGAT
>NZ_NCWQ01000184.1:0-1779 GCF_002156885.1 Flavobacterium sp. AJR
AAGATTATGAAAAAAATTACTTTTATTCCGTTTTTAACTTTTTTAATATTATTGTTTTCAACGACAGTTAGTTATTCACAAAATACTAATGTTACATTCGATAATGTTAATGCTTCATTAACAACGACTCCTGCATGTTCCTTTTCGCAATGTAATGCTCAAGATGTAAATTTTGGAGATGTTTATTTAGGTGATAATGTTGGGAATGTGGCTACTTTGGCTTATATTTCAAATCCTGTAAATGGATTGTATATTTGGGTTACTATTTCATCTAACAGTTCCAAATATGATTTGTTATTTCAATTTGACTATCTGGTTGGAGGAGTTCGAAAAAATTTCGATAACACTAATTTTGTTGGTGCTGCAACTGATAGGTTAACTATTAAAATTAGAGGGAGTATAATTACAGCCGGTTCCAAATACAGAATGGCTCAAATTACAAACTATACTGCAGGTCAATCCCTTGAATTAAAAAACATTTACTTAAGTTGGGAAACAAGTGGGCAAGCCATTACGCCTGCTCAAAGTCTTTCTTTGATAACTTGTAATCCTCCTAAATGCAGCAGTGCACTTTCTAGTGGGATAATTATAAAAACACCTTTGTTCGCCGATTTTTCTATTACTAAAAGTTGTGATGGAGGTACTTATCAAAAAGTGGTTTATACCAGTACTTCAACAGGAGTTGAGCCAAACACTAATTATAGCTGGTCATTTCCTGGTGCTGCTACAATTTCCCCAGTTAGTTTAACAACAATAGGTCCTTATACTGTGACTTATTCTTCAGCTGGTCCGTTTAGTGCCAGTTTAACTGTCTCAGATCCAACAAATCAAGTTATTCCAAATACTAAAACAGTCAATAATATAACTTTAGTAGCGTGTTGCACCCCACCAGTGATAACAGCAATAACTGCCTCTAGTATATGTAGCGGAGGTACCTTTACTGTAACACCAGTAAATGGAACCAACGGAACAGTCCCAGCTGGTACTCTTTATAGTTGGGCAGCTCCAAATGTAATTGGGATTTCGGGAACTGCTGCTGGAAACAATGCCACTAATATAAGTGGTACATTGACAAATTCAACCAATGCTCCGATAAACGTAATATATACCGTAACTCCAACGTCGGGAATCTGTACAGGAAGTACTTTTACGGTAACAGTAACGGTAAATCCGAAACCAGTATTGAACAATATAACTGCTACTAGTATATGTAGTGGAGGTACTTTTACTGTAACACCAACAAATGGAACTAATGGAACAATTCCGTCTGGTACGACCTATAGTTGGTCAGCTCCAAATGTAGTTGGGATTTCAGGAACTGCTGCTGGAAACAATGCTACTAATATAAGTGGTACATTGACAAATTCAACCAATGCTCCGATAAACGTAATATATACCGTAACCCCTACTTCGGGAACTTGTACAGGAAGCACTTTTACGGTAACAGTGACAGTTAATCCATTACCAGTATGTTTGATAACAGGTCCAGATGGCCCAATCTGCCCATCTTCAACAGGTAATAGTTATTCAGCACCTGCAGGAATGAGCAATTACACTTGGTCAATTTCAGGAAATGCTACTATTAATGGTAATACATCTTCCCAAACAGTTTTAATAACTGCGGGTGCTAACTGTGGCGCTTCATTTACACTAACCTTAGTTATCAAAGACATCAATGGATGTGAATCAACATGTACTAAGATAATTAATGTTCAAGATGCAACCGCACCAACTTGGACAACTGCTCCAGCTGCGCTTGATGTAACGCTGGAATGTAGC
>NZ_NCWQ01000185.1:0-1762 GCF_002156885.1 Flavobacterium sp. AJR
TAGTTAACATAAGACAACTTAAGGTTAATATAGTATAAATTGATTAGTTTTGAAGACTATATTTTTATAAAAAAATCAATTTAAAAATAATGAAAAAGTTAAAACACATTTTATTACTTCTGGTTGTTTCCTTTACTTCATGCTTGAGTTTTGCTCAAACTGAAACCGCCGTTAAAACCGATTTAGAAAATAAATTATTACAATTGTTTCCTGGAGTTGAAATTACCAAGATGAAAGATTTAGAAGGATTTACAGAATCATATCAATTGGTACTTAATGAACCTTTAGATCACAAAAATCCTAAAAAAGGAACTTTTAAACATTACATCTATTTATCGCATGTAGGTTTTAATAGCCCAATGGTAATTGAAACCGAAGGATATGCAGCAAGATACACCAAAACCGAATTAAGTTCTTTATTAAATGCTAATCAGGTTATTGTAGAATATCGTTTTTACGGAAAATCCAGACCAAACCCAATTCCTTGGGAATATCTGACAAATGATCAAGCTATAGCCGATTATCATAATATTGTTACTAAACTAAAACAATTATATACAGGAAAATGGATCTCGACAGGAATTAGTAAAGGCGGAGAAACTACCTTAATATATAAGTCAAAATATCCTAAAGATGTAGATGTTGCAGTTCCTTATGTAGCGCCATTAATTAATACACAAGAAGACCCAAGAATACAACAACATCTTGCAACTGTAGGCACAGCAGAATGTCGCGATAAAATAGTTAAATTTCAGCGTGCATTACTGCAAAATAGAACTGCACTTCTAAACGAAATAAAACTATATGCAGAGGAAAAGAAAATGACTTTTACAGAAGTTTCTATGGATGAAGCTTTAGAATATGCTGCGCTGGAATTTCCTTTTTCTTTCTGGCAATGGGGAGGAAAATGTGAAGACATTCCGAGTAAAGATGCAACACCTAAAGAGCAATTTGATTACATGAATAAAATCGTTGGAATTAGTTTTTACTGCGACAACACTTTCTACGATTTATTACCATCGTATTACCAACACATGAGCGAATTGGGTTATTATGGTTTTGATTTTGCGCCAGTAAAAGATTTATTGACTGCTGTAAAAAGCACTTCTAATAATAGATTTGCGCCAAAAGATGTTCAGATAACTTATAACCCAAAATATATAAAGAAAGTTAGAGAATACGTAGAAAATAAAGGTTCCGAAATACTTTATATATATGGTGGTTACGATACTTGGGGAGCTTGTGCTCCTACTCCAAACCCTAGCCTTGATGCGTTAAAAATGGTTAATCCGGGAGGAAGCCATGCAACAAGAATTAAAAATTTCCCAGAACAAGATCAGGAAAAAATAATGAAGACTTTAGAAAAGTGGTTAGCTAAATCATAATATAAAATGTCATTAGTAAAAGAGAAAAGCAAAATTAAAACTGCTTTTCTCTTTTTTTATTCTCAATCAAAAGTTTGTCTCCAATTTTGTCATTTCGACGAAGGAGAAATCTCCACGAGAAACTCCGTTATCAAAATCGCCAATCTTTGTCGAGTTACTTGCTAAGATTTCTCCTTCGTCGAAATGAACTGTGTTTAAAAGCAAATTTATTTTTAATTATTTTGTAAATAATATTCATTTTTTGATGCTAAAGCAAATGCTTGTTTAAGTAGTTTGTTTGCTACAGCGATTAAAGCTATTTTTTTAGCTTTTCCTTTTTCGACTAATCTATCGTATAATTCTTTACAAGCAGCATTACATTTTTTAGCAGACCAAGA
>NZ_NCWQ01000186.1:0-1501 GCF_002156885.1 Flavobacterium sp. AJR
TAACGAAGATTGTAAATTTTCGAGTAAAAGAAAATTTAGAAAAAATAAAAAAGTAAAAATTATTTAACTGAGTAAGTCTAAAAGCTTAAACTTATATTACGTTTTTAGAATTAAAGAAATTTATTCTAAAACACGATTAACTTGAGTGAAGTTTCTTCCGTAGTATGCTTCTTTTGTTGAAGAAACAATTACACCACCATGTACAGATGAGTGAACAAATTTAATTTCCCCATCTAATACCTCAACCACCATTCCTACATGGTTTATCTGACGTCTTCCGTTGGTTTTAAAGAAAATCAAATCTCCTTTTTGCGCATCTTCCGAAGCTATTTTAACTCCAATACGAGATTGTTCAATAGAACTTCTAGGTAACTTAATATCAAAACTTCCAAATGTAGTTACCATTAATCCTGAACAATCAAAACCTGCTCTCGAAGTTCCTCCTGAACGATACCGAACTCCTACGTTCTCTGTAGCGTTTAATACCAATTGATTTAACAAATCTGAGTCATGGGTAAACTTTACATTATTTGTCGTTGCTGTATCTTTAATTGGTGTTGTCGCTACTGCTGTTGCAGCATCTACTCCCTCTTGTACTCCTTCTTTCTTTACATATGATTTTGAAGGATTTATTTTAAGAACATAACCTACTGGTAATTTTCCTTTTATAAATGGATTTTGCCTTTCTAGTTCTTTAACCGTAAGTCCGTATTCTTTTGCAATTGCATATTTAGTTTCTTTAGGCAAAACTTCACGAACAATTTCGGTTTCTACAGGCTTTTCGATTATCTCTGGCTCAGGTGTAGTAACAATCGTAGTAGCAGCTATTGCAGTTTCTTTTATAATTGGTTTAGCGTTACCTGGAATTATAATTTGTTGTCCTATTTTAAGCCCTTCACTTTCTAATTTTGGATTGGCTTTTTTTAATTCCTCGACTGTAAGTTGGTATTGTTTTGAAATTCCGTACAATGTTTCTTTTGCTAGGATTTCATGAGTAGTAGTTTCTTGATTACTCGTTGTAGTATTCGAAATATCTGAATTGCTTTTATTACTTGCAATTACTTCTTTTTCTTTGGTCTTCGTTTTTGTTGCTTTATCTTTATTGGCAACATTTTTCTCTGAACTTGGAATTAGTAAAATTGAATTTAGTTTTAATAATTTACCAGCATTAGGATTTAAATCAAGAATCTCCTTAACTTTTACATGATATTTTTTGGCTATAACACTAACATTCTCCCCTTTAGAAATTTTATGCTTAATATATTTTTCCTGTGAAAAAACATTAAAACTAAAAAAAAACAACGCTAATATCAGTCCAAAACTTTTCATTCTTATTCAAATTACATTCGCAGATTACATTTAATTCATTTAAAAAAAATCAAAAAACAACAATCCAATTACTTAAAAAGCTAATTTAACTTATTAAACTAAAAATTGCTATTTTTTAACAACTCTTTATATTCAAATTAACAAATTCCGCATAAAAAATAATCATTCTATA
>NZ_NCWQ01000187.1:0-1463 GCF_002156885.1 Flavobacterium sp. AJR
CTATAAGGTTTTTTACACTCAAAAGGGATTATGAATTTAGCCCAAGTGCTGTAGATAATGAAAATATAAAAGAATACTTAAGTTGTTTGAAGTTGTATAGAGTTAAGAAAAAATAAGGGGAATTTATCTTTGGTCTCGAAGAGTAAATTATAAATATTTTGACCAATCTATGTCATTTTAGAAATAAAGTTAAAAAACAATTTATTAAAAAAATATAATATGCCAATTCCAGAATTAAATCTTTCACTAGGACTCACAGATAATGATGGTTCTGTTTTTTATGCAGGAAGTGGCGAAGGTAAAGTTATCGTTCGAACAGATTCTGCCTTGAAGAAGCATACTATTAGTATAACAATCTCTGAGCAGCAAGTAGGATCGGTGAATTTAAAAACGCATTTTAAAGGTGCTGAAATTCCTGCTGAAATTGAGATTCCAACCTATCAGATGATAGTTACAGATGATAAAACTGAAGAAAAAGAAATATATAAAGTTACACGAGATACTTATTTCTTTAAGGAACAAACAACAAAGAAAGGGCTATGGAGTTTCCTGGGATTAAAATTTTTGGCGACAAAAAACTTTCTTTTTGAGAATATACCTTTTGAACCTTTAAAAGAAGAAATTGAAACATTTGATATTTCTAAATATAGAAAATTGAATCATGATGTGCTTACCTATACTTTTCAGAACGAGGATAAAAATATACAAATTTTTGCAGGAGACATAAATACGTTTAAAGCCGAAAAAGGAACGAGTTATTTTATTATTGTTGATGAAAAAAAAGGACAACGCTTTATAGGGGACATTTTATATCGCGAGAAGTTTTTGAAGCTTACACCAAAAGTAAAACTTCATGTTATTAAGAGAAAACAAGTTTCGAAAGGAATGGAAACAAATAAGCAGGGACAAGCAGATAAGCTAATTTACATTTAAAAAAGTAAAAGATATGAAAGGAGCTTTTTATAAACTGCCAATAGATTTTAATGCAATAATTCAGAAAAAAGAGTTAGAAAAGACATCGATTGAACATTCTATTGCTCAACAAGTAATATTGTTAGCAACAACAACTTTTGGAGAATGTAAATTTGATGAAACCTTTGGGTCTAAAATTTGGGAAATAGACTTTGATTTATTAATGAATGAAAACACATTAAAAGAGATAATTTCAAAGACCATGAGACAGTCTTTACTTTTTCATGAGGTTAGGATTAATGTAAATGAACTTAAAGTAGAATTGTCTGAGACAAAATATTTTGTAGATGATGTGAGTAGAGCCAAAAAAAGAGTAGATATTATTATCGAAGCAACGATAAAAAGTACCAATAGGAATTTTGATTTTAGAGGATACTTTTTTGTAGGGCCATTATCTTATAAATAAAAGTTATTTGCCTGAGTACTAAATATAAGGGTTTAGCTGTGTTTTTGAAACTGAAATCTTAAAATATTGATAATGTAAAAGAAAT
>NZ_NCWQ01000188.1:0-1744 GCF_002156885.1 Flavobacterium sp. AJR
CATATACTATTATTTATAATTAAAAATTTAAATTATCCTGCCTGTACAGTAGTTTCTGTACCTCTTGAAGTTATCGGTCCCCCAACAACAGATTCTAATTGTTGCTCATTAAGTTGCTTAAAAACTTTAGAAGGTTTTACTTCACTTTTAAGCTTTTCTGTAGTCGATTTTATTGTTTTCATATAATAAATTAATAAATTACCCTCCAGATTGCACATTAGTTACCGTACCTCTTGAAGCTACTGGCCCACCCACAACTGATTCTAATTGTTGCTCATTAAGTGGTTTAAAAACTTTAGAAGGTTTTACTTCACTTTTAACCTTGTCTGTAGTCGATTTTATTGTTTTCATAATAATATTTAAAATTAAGTTACCCTGGAAGCACTGTAGTTTCTGTACCTCTCGAAGCTATTGGCCCACCCACAACTGATTCTAATTGTTGTTCATTAAGTTGCTTAAAAACTTTAGGATTTTTTACTTCACTGTTATTTTTTTCTGTAGTCGATTTTATTATTTTCATATAATAGTTTTATAATTAATAAATTACCCTCCAGATTGCACAGTAGTAACAGTACCTCTTGAAGCAACAGGCCCACCAACAACTGATTCTAATTGTGTAGAATTAAGCGCTTTGAAAACTTTATAAATTTTTACTTCACTGTTAATTTTTTCTGTAGTCGATTTTATTGTTTTCTTATAATAGTTTTATAATTAATAATTAAGCTCCAGATTGCACAGTAGTTACTGTACCTCTAGAAGTTATTGGTCCTCCCACAACAGATTCTAATTGTTGCTCATTTAGCTGCTTAAAAACTTTAGTTGTTTTTACTTTACTTTTAACCTTTTCTGGTTTCAATTTTATTCTTTTCATAACTATTATCTATTAATTAAAAAATTATCCTGCCTGCACATTAGTCTCTGTACCTCTTGAAGTTACTGGCCCACCAACAACAGATTCTAATTGTTCATCATTAAGTTGCTTAAAAACTTTAGTTGTTTTCACTTCGTTGTTAATCTTTTCTGTAGTTGATTTTATTGTTTTCATATAATAGTTTTATAATTAATAATTAAGTTCCTGGTTGCACAGTAGTAACAGTACCTCTTGAAGCTACTGGCCCACCTACAACAGATTCTAATTGTTGCTCATTAAGTTGTTTAAAAACTTTAGCAACTTTAACTTCACTGTTAATTTTTTCTGTAGTCGATTTTATTATTTCCATAAATATGTTTTTTAATTATTAAGTATCTTGAACGGTTGTTACTGTACCTCTTGAAGCAATAGGACCACCTACAACAGATTCTAATTGTTGATTATTAAGTGGTTTAAAAAACTTAGAAGATTTAACTTCATTTTTAATCTTTTTTGTAGTCGATTTTATTGTTTTCATATAATAGCTTTATAATTGAAGAAGAACAAATTATCCAGGTAGCACAGTAGTTTCTGTTCCTCTCGAAGTTATTGGCCCACCTACAACCGATTCTAATTGTTGCTCATTTAGTGATTTAAAAACCTTAGGTATTTTTACTTCGTTGTTAATCTTCCCCGTAGTAAATTTTATTGTTTTCATATAATAGTTTTATAATTGAAGAAGAACAAATTATCCAGGCTGCACTGTAGTTTCTGTACCTCTAGATGCTATCGGCCCACCAACAACAGATTCTAATTGTTGCTCATTAAGTTGCTTAAAAACTTTAGAAGGTTTTACTTCACTTTTAACCTTTTCTGTAGTCGATTTTATTGTTT
>NZ_NCWQ01000189.1:0-2208 GCF_002156885.1 Flavobacterium sp. AJR
GCTTTAACTATTACAACAAATGATAATAGTAAAGTTTACGGATCTCAGAATCCAGTTTTAACAGTAAGTTATGATGGTTTTGTGCCTGGTGAAACTGAAGCGAATTTAACCGCAAAGCCTACAATTGCTACTACAGCAGTTACAGGAAGCCCCGTAGGAAAATATGAAATTACAGCTACTGGAGCGGCTTCATTAAATTATAAAATTACATATGTTAATAAAGGATCATTGACTATTACTCCTGCGGCTTTAACTATTACAACAAATGATAATAGTAAAGTTTACGGATCTCAGAATCCAGTTTTAACAGTAAGTTATGTTGGTTTTGTAAATGAAGATACTGAAGCAAGTTTGGCTCCATCAGCTAAAATTGTAACTAGTGCACTTATAGGAAGTGGAGTAGGAACTTATCCAATCATAGCTAGTGAAGCAGTTTCATCAAACTATACCATTACTTATGATAACAAAGGATTATTAACTGTTACTCCTGCTGAGCTAAAAATCACAGCAGATAATAAAGAAAAAGAGCATGGTATTGATAATCCAGTTTTAACAGCAACTTATGTTGGGTTTGTAAATGGAGATACTGTTACAAGTTTAAGTATGCCAGTGACAATTGTTACGCAGGCAGTTAAAGATAGTTCAGTAGGAAAATATGACATCACTGTTAGTGGAGCAAAATCAACAAATTATGATATTACTTTCGTTTCTGGTACTTTAGAAGTGACTAAATCTACTAATGCAGGTTTAACAGATTTAGCTATTAGTGAAGGTAAGTTAAGTCCGGATTTTGCAGAAGGAACTAAAGATTATACAGCTACAGTACCAAATGATGTTAAAACTATTACAGTTACACCAACTACAGCAGACACTGAAGCAAAAGTAACAGTAAATGGAGTAGAAGTGCCTAGTAGAACTCCTAGCGGAGAAATTACTTTACAAGTAGGTGAAAATAAGATTACCACTATAATAACAGCTCAAGATGGAACTATTAATACTTATACTGTAATTGTTACAAGAGAGCCTTCTAGTAATGCAGGTATGACAGATTTAGCTATTAGCGAAGGTACTTTAAGCCCAGTATTTGCAGAGGTAACTAAAGATTATACAGCTACAGTAAAAAACGATGTTAAAGATATTACAGTTACACCTTTTACTTCTGATAGTACTGCAACAATAACAGTAAACGGAAAAGAAGTAGCTAATGGAACTGCTAGTGGAAACATTCTTTTAGAAGTTGGTAAAAATGAGATTACTACTATAATTACAGCACAGGATGGAAAAACACAAGAAACATATACTGTTGTTGTTACAAGAGAGCCTTCTAGTGATGCAGGTTTAGCTGATATTACGGTTAGTGAAGGAACTTTAAGTCCTGTTTTTAATACAGATACTAAAGGATATACAGTTGATGTGCCAAATGGAACTAACTCAATCATAGTTACACCTACACCAAGAGATCCGGATGCCAAAGTTGAAATGATAGTTGATGGAAAAACGATTACTGATAACGCAGCTCCAATCGATTTAAAAGTTGGTGATAATGAAGTTACAGTAGTTATGACTGCTCCTGACGGAACACAAGAAACATATACTGTTGTTGTTACAAGAGAGCCTTCTAATGATGCAGGTTTAGCTGATATTACGGTTAGTGAAGGAACTTTAAGTCCTATTTTTAATACAGACACTAAAGGATATACAGTTGATGTGCCAAATGGAACTAACTCAATCATAGTTACACCTACACCAAGAGATCCAGATGCCAAAGTTGAAATGATAGTTGATGGAAAAACGATTACTGATAACGCAGCTCCAATCGATTTAAAAGTTGGTGATAATGAAGTTACAGTAGTTATGACTGCTCCTGACGGAACACAAGAAACATATACTGTTGTTGTTACAAGAGAGCCTTCTAGTGATGCAGGTTTAGCTGATATTACGGTTAGTGAAGGAACTTTAAGTCCTGTTTTTAATACAGATACTAAAGGATATACAGTTGATGTGCCAAATGGAACTAACTCAATCATAGTTACACCTACACCAAGAGATCCGGATGCCAAAGTTGAAATGATAGTTGATGGAAAAACGATTACTGATAACGCAGCTCCAATCGATTTAAAAGTTGGTGATAATGAAGTTACAGTAGTTATGACTGCTCCTGACGGAACACAAGAAACATATACTGTTGTTGTTACAAGAGAGCCTTCT
>NZ_NCWQ01000190.1:0-1374 GCF_002156885.1 Flavobacterium sp. AJR
TAGCCCAAAAATTGAGGTAGAACCAGTAAGTATATGTAAGGGAGGTAGTGGTTTATTATCCGCAAAAAGTGCCGCTTACCCAGTTACTGAATTTATGGGTTTATGGAATATAGAAAGAGATCCTCGTGCTTTTGTGCCGTATGCACCTGAGGATGATATGTATACATGTAAATTTAGTATTAAGGGAAAAAATCAGTATACAGCAACAAAATTTACAGTAAGTGCTTCAGGAGAATACAATTTTAAAATGGAGGATAGACCTGAATATTTTGGATCAGCATATATTTATAGTGGTGATTTTACCCCCGGCTACTGTGATAGAGGGGGGGAATGGATAGTAGGACTTCGTAATGATGATAATAATGAACCAGAATTTAAAGCAAATTTGGTTGCGGGAAAGGAGTACACTTTAATATCTGTTTTGACTTTAATTCATGGAGTAACTAATGTGTGGGATTATACTTGGAGAGTTGAATCTCCTAAAGAAGGAGGGGAATTTCTTTTAGATGATATAATTTATTGGTATAAATCAAGCTCGGGAGGAGAACCACTTGGCTGGGGGCCAACTTTTAACCCAGTTGGTGTGGCAGGATCAGGTTTGGCAGATACAAATACACCTGGTACCACTACTTATTATGCATCTTATGCATCTGCAGGAGATTCTTATAGATTTGCAGTTGATTTTGTAATAAAAGAAGTTGCTGTTGCTGGAGTTGCTAGTAGTACACCTACTCTATGCGGAAAAGATGTGATGGATGATATAACGCATACTACAATAGATGCCACAGGTATAGAGGGTAATGGTGTTAATGGAGCAAATGGTTTGCCAGATGGAGTACAAGCTACTTGGGAGGCAAATACAATTACAATTTCAGGTAACCCAAGAGAGTTAGGAGTATTTAATTATAAAATTCCATTAATTGCTGAGTGTGGAAACGTCTTTGCAGAAGGAAAAATTACCATTCTCCCAAAACCGCAGGCAATTGTTACGACAGTGAGCATTTGTTCGGGCGAAAGTTACACATGGGCTGTAAACGGCGAGCAGTACACAACAGATACCGCACTGACGATCATCAATGATGGCTGTACGGCAGACGAGGTACTAGATTTAAAAGTTACGCCAAAACCGCAGGCAATTGTTACGACAGTGAGCATTTGCTCGGGAGAAAGTTATACATGGGCTGTAAACGGCGAGCAGTATACAGCAGATACCGCACTGACGATCACCAATGATGGCTGTACGGCAGACCAGGTACTAGATTTAAAAGTTACGCCAAAACCACAGGCAATTGTTACGACAGTGAGCATTTGTTCGGGCGAAAGTTACACATGGGCTGTAAACGGCGAGCAGTATACAACAGATACTGCACTGAC
>NZ_NCWQ01000191.1:0-1237 GCF_002156885.1 Flavobacterium sp. AJR
AAAACTGCACAATGCCGAAAAGCAAAAAAGATGGGGTTGGGAGTATGTTCAGGCAAGATTATTTAGAGTTTCTATAAAAGGACTTGTTCTGGAACAAACTCAAACAATAGGTTCATCTGTAATTAATGAGTTAAAGAATATTTTTATAATTTTCCTTTCGGCAAAATTGGTAATCGATGGTCAGATCACACTTGGGATGATGCTTGCCATAAGTTCTATCGTTGGGAGTTTAAATGGGCCAATTACACAGCTTATAGAGTTTGTAAGAGAAGTGCAAGATGCTAAAATATCGTTGGCAAGACTATCCGAAATTCATGATAAAGAAGATGAGGTACAGCAAGAAGTACATCAAACTCAAGATATTCCTCAGGATAGCGATATAATCATTAAAGATTTATCGTATCGTTATTTAGGTTCGGATATTCCTGTTTTAGATGACTTAAATTTGATAATTCCTGCACATAAAGTAACAGCCATTGTAGGTGTTAGCGGAAGCGGGAAAACTACTTTAATGAAGTTATTACTAAAATTCTATGAGCCAAATAATGGCGAAATAAACTTAGGAAATACTCAGCTCAAAAATATTTCGCAAAAAGCATGGCGTAATAACATCGGAGCTGTTATGCAAGAAGGATTTATTTTTAGTGATACAATTGCTAATAATATAGCTATTGGGGTCGATAAGATAGATAAAGAACGATTGGTTTACGCTGCAGATGTGGCCAACATAAAAGAATATATCTCTAGTTTGCCACTTGGTTATAATACCAAGATAGGATCAGAAGGAGTTGGTATGAGTACAGGACAAAAACAACGATTATTAATTGCGAGAGCAGTTTATAAAAATCCCGAAATGTTATTTTTTGATGAAGCAACTTCAGCATTAGATGCAAATAATGAAAAATCAATTATGGGGAAATTGGATATCTTCTTTAAGGATAAAACAGTTGTAGTAATTGCACACCGATTAAGTACAGTGATGAACGCAGATCAAATAGTTGTTTTAGACAAAGGAAAGATTATCGAAATAGGAAGTCACTCAGCATTAGTAGAACAAAAAGGGAATTATTTTGAATTGGTTCGTAATCAATTGCAATTAGGAAATTAAAAGATGGCAGAAGACAATACAAAATTTGAATTAAGAAGCGAAGAAGTACAAGATATCCTTACAAGAGTGCCACATTGGATGATACGATGGGGAACGGTTTTAATCTTTGCAATAATATGCATGCTGTTT
>NZ_NCWQ01000192.1:0-1421 GCF_002156885.1 Flavobacterium sp. AJR
CCATTAGGAGAGAATGCATTATGTACCAGTATTGTTCCGCATGCTAATACTTTACAATCATCATTGATAGAAAGGTTTACAAATAAACTTCTAGGACAAACTTCATCTTGTATTTGGTATTCAAATAAATAGTTACCAACAGGAAGTCCAAAAGAAGTAACAATGTTACCGTTTATAGCATGAGAATTATCAGTATCTATCCAGGTACCAACCGCAGTTGTACTTCTAGGTAATAAATTAAATAAGTTAACTGTAGATGAATCTGCATTACAAGCTTCACTATTAAAAGTTGAAGTTGGTATAACCTCATTTCTAACTGTAATTGTTTGTACCAATATGGTTTGGTTACCAGCACAATCAGATAATGTATAGGTTCTGGTTAAGATATATGGACTACCTCCACAACCAGTACCGCCGTTATCAGAATCGCTTACCGTTACATTTACAGTTTGGCTACAGTTATCAGTAGCATCTGTTATTGCATTAGGATTTGCAACAGGAATAGCTGCAATGTTTTCCAAAGTAATATCAGCAGGAACAGTTCCAGTTGGTGGCGTAGTATCCTTAACGGTAATTACTTGAGTAAACGAAGTTGTGTTTCCTGAACAATCGCTAGTTACCCATTTACGAGTTAGTATATAATTGGTACTACATTCGTTTTCGATACCGCTTTTTACTTCAGTATAAACTACAGGCACATCAACATTACAGTTGTCAGATGCAGTTATATTTGCTGCTTGAGGAACTTTATCACATGATACCGTGATATCAGTAGGAAGCTCACCGTTAAATGTTGGTTTCGTAGTATCTTCGATAGTAATCACTTGCGTGAAAGTATCTGTGATATTACCACAATTATCTTTTGCTACCCAACTGTTTGTATAAGTTCCTGCATTTGCACAAGACTCAGAAGCTACAAACTGTCCGCTAGTTTTTTCGATGGTCACCTCACTATCACAATTATCAGTTGCAACAGGAGTACTAGCTTGCGCAGTTGTTAATCCAGAAGCATCGCTACATTGAATAGTTATATTAAGACTTCCAGCTTGAGTAGTCCAAGTAGGTTTAGTAGTATCTTCGATAGTTATCACTTGCGTGAAAGTGTCCGAAGTATTACCACATTCATCCTTAACTGTCCAAGTATTAGTATAAGTACCAGCATTACCACAAGACTCAGAAGCTACAAACAGACCGCTAGTTTTAACGATATTAGTTACATCGCTATCGCAATTATCGGTTGCAACAGGAGCATTAGCTTGCGCAGTAGTTAAACCTGCTGCATCACTACATTGGATAGTTATATCCAAACTTCCAGCTAGAGTAGTCCATGTTGGTATTGTAGTATCTTCGATGGTTATCACTTGCGTGAAAGTGTCCGAAGTGTTACCACATTCATCTTTAACCGTCCAGGTATTAGTATA
>NZ_NCWQ01000193.1:0-1216 GCF_002156885.1 Flavobacterium sp. AJR
TGAATTTTAAAATCCGCCCGGCTTACTATTTTATTGGTGCGTAGCACCCGTTTTTTTGACTTTTTTACTGACAAGCAATCTTATTTACTCTATTTTGGTGTCTTCCACCTTCAAATTCAGTATTTAAAAACGCTTCAACCATCTCAACTGCTTGTGGTACCGATGTAAAACGCGCTGGAATACTAATAATGTTAGCATCGTTGTGCAAACGTGTTAAAACCGCAATTTCTTTAGTCCAACATAAACCAGCTCTTACTTTAGGGTGTTTATTAACAGTCATTGCAATTCCATTTCCGCTTCCGCAAATAACAATTCCAAAATCTGCCTTACCTTCTGAGACATCAGTAGCAACTGGATGACCAAAATCTGGATAATCTACAGAATCCTCAGAATCTGTACCATAGTTAGTTACCTCATATCCTTTTGCTTTAAGCATCGCAACAATTGCTTTTTTATATTCTGGTCCTGCGTGATCGTTTCCTATTGAAATTTTCATTATTAAGTTATATTAAGTTGTGTTATGCAAATTTAACCAATTAATAAATGGCTGCCACGAATTTCGCTAATTTTCCCTAATTTTTTACTTAATAACTTTTAAAAACATAGTTTTAGTAATTGATACTTATTGATGAAATTTGTATTAGAAAAAGCTTAATATATAACTCACTTCATATCAAAAACTTAACACTTATTAACATTATTAACAATGCTATAAGTATCTAGTAATCAATGAAAAATAAACATCTTTTTTGTTAAAATTTTATATTGTTAATAGCAAAAGCTAATTCGTTGATATTCAGTTAACTTTAAATTAACATCTTTTGTTAATAACTACAGAAAGAAAATTAGAAGTTTTTTTTGGTTGTGTCATAAAAAAACCTAATCCAAAACTGGAACTTAATAACCTAATAAAGTTTGGTGAATTTTTAGAAAAGTTATCAATATCAAAAAGTACATTTTCAACAAATATCAACATATGAAGTTATCTACAAAAAGAATTCATTTTAGGTTGTTAACCAATGTTAATTAAAATCTAAAAAGTCTTAGAAATTAATCCTTTAACAAAATATAAGTATGTTAATAACTCTATATAACTAAGAGAAACTTCATTTCAATGCTTTTAAAAATAAATTTATATGACATATTAACACACTATAATAACAACCAAAAATTAATTAAATTTAAATTTTTCTTTTTTATATATATAATATATGTT
>NZ_NCWQ01000194.1:0-1121 GCF_002156885.1 Flavobacterium sp. AJR
GTTTATTTTTTAACAGTCTGATAACAGTATGTTTACGGGCGTTCTTTTTTCTTTCTATCTGGCTTTTCAGGACTCTTCCTCTAGGTTTTCCTTGTTTTTGCTGGGTTTTCCTTGTTTTTCCTTGTTTTTGCTGGGTTTCGCTAGGTTTCGCGCAAAGTCGCTAAGGCGCAAAGTTTGTTATATTGTCGTTTATATGGAGTTTCTATTGGATTTTGTCGCCCCTAGCCCTGATAGTAGCGGAAATCCTTGTCCTTTTTCTTTAAAAAGGACAAGATTGGAGCGCATAGCAGGAAATAGCTCCTGAAAAACTTCTCCTATATAGTATAGTAGAATATTGCTCCTATATATAAGGTCATAAAAAAACAGCTACTATATAGTAGCCGCTTAAATATTTAAAACCGGAATTAACAAATCCTCTTTTTTACTTCTCTCATAATGCTTGATCCTTGTATAGTGTTTATTAAGATTATGGTATTAATGACGTGAATAATTATTATACAATACTACTCAAAGGATAGTAAATTATACGACAAAATAATTTGATCTTGTAATCCTCTCTCTGAATTGCAATAAAATAAAATTGAACAATATAACTTCTCATTTCAATTATTCGATAGATAGCATTTTGTCTATAAAAATTGCATTTAATCGATTTTCTAGCCACACGAACAACCAGTATAATGCATTGATTTTAAACAATATATAGTTAAAAAAAATACCATTTTGAGCATACTTCTTAAAAAAAAAATACAAGACTTAAGAAGTAAAATTTCTCTTTTTTTTTGTTTTCATATCACAAAATTGTCATTTCAACGACTTTTTAAGTTATTGAAAGGAAAAATAATAATAATAAAAACAGAGTATATAACTTTGATTGTGTTAAAAAGATAAATATTTCATAAATTTTAAATTAAAAAAATATGGAAACAAAAATTACTCTCCTCATACAGACAGTTTAGTTCTGTTATTTCTGACAATAGACAGTTATTCACAAACAAATCCAACGATTAGCCTAGGTGAATCAACAGCTTTTAAATATTCAGGTTGTCCTTCAATAGAGATAACAATCCCAACTTTTTATTAAAAAAAAATAATAAAAAATTAATTACTGTTTTATTTAA
>NZ_NCWQ01000195.1:0-1057 GCF_002156885.1 Flavobacterium sp. AJR
TTGGTCTGCTAAAAAATGTAATGCTGCTTGTAAAGAATTATACGATAGATTAGTCGAAAAAGGAAAAGCTAAAAAAATAGCTTTAATCGCTGTAGCAAACAAACTACTTAAACAAGCATTTGCTTTAGCATCAAAAAATGAATATTATTTACAAAATAATTAAAAATAAATTTGCTTTTAAACACAGTTCATTTCGAGGAACGAGAAATCTCCGCAAGAAACTAACTCACAGTTTTTCTTAAATTGTCGAGCTTCTCGTGAAGATTTCTCGTTCCTCGAAATGACAAAAATGCGCAGACCAACTTTAAACTTGAGCTTTTATCAAAGTTGCTTACGCCCTTGATTGTAAACTTAGACTAAAGACGAATCCTTTTCTGCATTCAGTCAATTATGATTTTCCGTAATATTACTATGTTCTAAATTTTTATTTTTGAAAAACAAACTCAAAACCTAACTATAATGAATAAAATAATTCTTTTACTATTAATTTTAATTATTTCAATCTCATGTCAAAAAAGCAAAATTGAAAATCTACAAAATGAAATAGAAAGCATCATTAAACCAAATCTGAATGATCCTAGTAGCTATGAATTCAATTCTATGCATTTAGATTCTGTAGAATACCTTACAAGTAAACTAGAAATACAAACGATTTTAAAAGACATTCGCAACTTGCAAAAAGAAAAAAATAAAATATCTCAAGAACAAATCAGTTTTCTTAAAAGAAAAATTCATTTTTATTCATCTCTAGATAAATATAAATTTAAAGGAAACTTCTCATTTAGAGGAAATAATAAATTTGGAGCAAAAATTCTAGCAGAATATATTTTTGAAGCAGATAGTACTTACAAACTTATATATATAAGAGATAATAATGGAGACACAATTTATAAGAATATAAGAATGTAGAACTAATAATAAGCTGATTAAAAAACAAAAAAACTTATTAATAACTTACTAGACTTTTTTTATGTCTTTCCAATATAGTCATTGCCCGCTAGCGCGAGCGTCCCGCTCGTGAACGTAATCAAAATCAATTAGATAACTAAACTTAAAA
>NZ_NCWQ01000196.1:0-1055 GCF_002156885.1 Flavobacterium sp. AJR
AAAAGTTACCTCAAGTAACAACGACCTTAAGGTGGTTATTGCGGCGGGGCTCAC
This sequence comes from Flavobacterium sp. AJR, assembly GCF_002156885.1. Classification (NCBI taxonomy): domain Bacteria; kingdom Pseudomonadati; phylum Bacteroidota; class Flavobacteriia; order Flavobacteriales; family Flavobacteriaceae; genus Flavobacterium; species Flavobacterium sp. AJR. The sequence goes on from NZ_NCWQ01000196.1 coordinate 55, forward strand.
CTCTTCCCATCCCGAACAGAGTAGTTAAGCCCGCCTGCGCAGATGGTACTGCAGTTATGTGGGAGAGTATGTCGTCGCCTTTCTTTAGAATCCTCATCAAGTAATTGATGGGGATTTTTTTTGGGCTTAACTTTTTTGAATTTGTAGAGCTGAGAGTGATTAGGTAAAAAAATACCGCAAATACCGCAAAGGCTTACACAAAGGTTCGCAAAGTTTAATCAATAGCTTTGCGGACCTTTGCGTTTTTTCTCTTTCATTACTCTGCGGTTAAAATCGGAAGCATTATACAAAAAACGAACGTAAATTATATCTAGATTATGAATCTATTTTATGTTCTTTAGACATAATTGAGCAATTTGAATAAAAGAATCTTTTTTGTTTGTCCTTTTTAGTTAATATGCATCGATATAAGCAAATATTCTTCAGTATTTGTACAATTACATCTGAAAGTATATTAAAGCTTTCTTAAATGAGATAATTTCTTTTAGTTCTAGTATTGTAAGTGGTTTTCTTATCCTTTTTGTTTTTTAGGTTCTTAAAGCTATTTAATGAGGTTTTGAGATGCTTTTCTTATTGCTGGAATAAAAGATATCCCTTTTGAGTCTTTTGAAACTTATGTTGCGGCAAAGAATTACGCAACGATTTTGTATAAAGATGCCATGTGATTTTATATATTAAAAATATCTCTTCCAAAATAAATAATATCTAAGAATAGCTTAAAAAACTGCAATTTTTCCTGTTTGAATATCGCCTAAGCTTGTAATAATTTTATAGATATAAATTCCTGTGGCAATATTTTTTAGATTAATGTTATTGGTTTTAGAAAGTAACGGGGAAGTAATAGTGTTTTGTCCACTAATATTATATAAATAAAAAATAGCATTTTCTTCTTTTTTGGCTTCAATATTTAATTCTTCATTTTTGCTTAAATGGCTAGGGTGTACAAAAAATAAATCATTGCCTAGATAATTAGTATCAAGAATTAGGGAGCTTACTATATT
>NZ_NCWQ01000197.1:0-1035 GCF_002156885.1 Flavobacterium sp. AJR
AGGAGAGATCATAAAATCTAGTTTCAGCTTATTAGGAATAGAAGTTCCTGAAAGAATGTAAAATAAAAAAGAGCCGTTAGTATCAAAACTAACGGCTCTTTTTATAACTAACTAAAAATATTTATTTTACAAATTTGTTGATGATTGCATCCGTTTCTGCTTTTGTAGCAGTAGGTTTTAAATCAAACAAAAGAGAGTAAAGTGCTTTTCTATCTACTTTGGCTTCTAAGTTTAAGTCCTGATGTCTGTCAAAAAGAGTTTGCCATTTATCACGAACATTTTTCCAAAGTGCGTTGTTTTCCTTCCACCATTTTTGACCAGCGATACATTTAATGTCTGCAACTTTAGTGTACACATCCATTCCTTTTTCTTGTGCTAACAAAACATCTTTTCCGCTATCATCGCGAACTAATTTGTCATTGTCTTGCTCATGATTCCATCCTGTAGCAGTAATTTCATGAATGTTTCTTCTTTTTAAAACATTATAATCATTACGTATTGTATGTTCTCTACGAGGTAGTGGAGCATCTGTAACATTTGCCCAGTAATCTTGCCCATCTACATGTACCCATGTTGAGGATCCTTCATATCTTGGACTATCATCTACCTGATATACTTTTTGACTCCATTGACCTTTTACGTCTTTTTTGTCTAACTTTTTATATTTCCAAGAAGTTCCTTTATCAAATAAATACAAGTCAGTGTTCTCATACAACCAATCTTGTCTCCAGTGTTTAATAATCATATCGTCACTTACTATCAATAAGTGTTGCATTACAATTTTGTTAGGGGTGTCTTCTAATAATTCTACCCATTCTAAAGCAGATTCATGTTTAGTTGGTGAAGGCTTGTAATTAATTGAATCTTTAGAATATTTAAATGTTTCAGTAAAATTAAATTTCACTTCATAACAACCACACATCGATTTTATCGATTTAATATCTTGTTGCTTTTTAGATTCCTGGCTAAATCCAAAATTTACAGATAACACCATAACGGCTGATAAACAGAGGCTTTTTGTAATCATAACTTGTT
>NZ_NCWQ01000198.1:0-1118 GCF_002156885.1 Flavobacterium sp. AJR
ATTATAATGTGTACTTTGAGGAGCTAATACAGAGATCAAAAAAATAAATTATCAATAATAATAAATTTTAGTACTTCTGAAATTGTAACTATTACTAATACTAAAAGAATGAATATTTTACATTTCATTAATAATACATAACATGGACTCCTATAAAGACATTTCAGATAAGAAAGAAGAGTTTTATAATTTAGCTATTAAATATTATTATAATATTGATAAAGAATATTTAGACAACATAAGTAAGATTGTAAATAAATCAATCTCAATATTAGTTGATCATGAATTCATTCCGACACCATGTATCGAAATAAGATTAGAACTTCATCACCAAGATGATGACGTAAATGTTAGTTCATATTATCTATATATCAATGAAGAAAACGAATTTATTGATGAATTTCTTTACTAATTAACAAAACTAAAAAGACACTACCGATTTGCGAAAGCAAATACAATGTAGTGTCTTTTTTTGAGTAAATAATCTATTACATTACTGTATAATTACAGCGTAGTTGTTTCAATAGATTGCTCTATAATTGAATTAATAATGGTCAAAGTGCGTGGGTCTTGTTCTCCTGAGAAAAAAGCATTTAATATTTCCTGAAAAATAGGGTGACAGTTTTCTACTAAACTAAAAAGCGTCATCGAAGAACGTAATTTTCTAGCGTCTAACTCTCCCAGAAGTGATTCTGCTGATTTCATTTTAAAAGTCAATAAAAGCTCAGAAATCTCAACAAGGTGTTTTCCCAAAATTGGGTGTGCTGCAAATTCTGTAGCTTCTTTTAAATCGGTAATAGCATAAAAATTGGCTGTATCGCTAGTGCCTAAACCCGTAATTTGTGGAAAAATAAACCACATCCAGTGGGTTTCTTTTTTCCCCTTTTTAATTTCAGAAAGAGCGGTAAGATACAGCTGGTTTTGCGCTTCTAAAAAACGGATTAAATCATTGTTTGAATGTGCCATTGTTGTATTATATTGTGTAAAAAAGGGTGCAAAAATACTAAAAAATATAGGTTCTTCCTAATGGAAGACTCAGACTATGTGAGTTTTATGACTAAGTTGAGTAATAATCTTACTTAAAATTTTATAAAAAACAGCTTCAAATAACTGATATA
>NZ_NCWQ01000199.1:0-894 GCF_002156885.1 Flavobacterium sp. AJR
AAAATATTCATTCTTTTAGTATTAGTAATAGTTACAATTTCAGAAGTACTAAAATTTATTATTATTGATAATTTATTTTTTTGATCTCTGTATTAGCTCCTCAAAGTACACATTATAATCAAATACTTCTTTGATCTTGTTGTCTTTGTATAAGGTAATATATGCTTGGTCTTTAATTTTAACTATAGAATCCCCTACTTCTACTTGATCCCAAAAATAATTTTCTAAGGGAACAACATTTGTACTTGTGAGTTTTAGCATAGGAGTACCGTGTTGTGCTGAATCAACATATTTTTCAGCTACAACACCAGAATATGACTCTCCTTCTCTATTTTTAAGTACTCTTTTATAAAAAGCTTCATTCCCAGAAAGATAATTACCTATAAAAATGAACACACCTACTAGTATTGCGAAAGCCATTAATCTAAGTATTTTTTCTGTTTTTTCAGACATATTCATTTATTTGTAAATCTTACCTTCACACTCAAAATTAAAACTCATAACAGTATCTTTTTTATGAATACTAAAAATTAATTCTCCTTTCTTTTTTATTATAGTATCACCAATAGTAATATCTTTTTTATAATTTGACCACCACATATCGCTTATATTAGAATTACAATCGTATTCTTTTTTAGTTACCGGATTTATTCCTTTATAATCAAATCGAGAATCAGTATCGCTCGGAATTTTTTGTACGATTAAAAGACATTCATCTACTCTATAATATTCAACTGTAGAGTCGCAATCTCTAATCGGACCACAAGAAAATATGCATAAAGACAAGCAAAATAAAATTGTATATTTCATGTTTTTAAAATGTTTTTTTTGGTATTGATACCTCCAATTACTCTAATATATCAATATAATATTGATTGGTAATTAGTTAATTGC
>NZ_NCWQ01000200.1:0-860 GCF_002156885.1 Flavobacterium sp. AJR
ACATTTGAATTAATTACAATTAATTATTACCTATCAAAAATTGAATTTAAGGTTAGCTTCGGCTTTATAATAAATTATTAATTCAACTTTACCTTATATTAAAAAAAGCTTCGCCTGATAGACGAAGCTTTTTTTTATGCTTTTTACCTTTAACTCCAAGAAAGCTTCTGAAAAATATTTTATAACTTATTTGCTATTTAATATATTTTTATTGCACGGGCGGAGGGATTCGAACCCCCATCAACGGTTTTGGAGACCGCTATTCTACCCTTGAACTACGCCCGTAACTCAAGGCCGCAAATTAAAGGCTTTTTTTTCTTTCTCACCAATTATTTTTACGCAAATTTAAAAAGTTTTAAGCCGATCAGCGCTAATAATTCACTAGCACAATCACTACCAAAGCTTTATGAAATTTACACTCTTCTTTCAAAACAAAAATTCTGCGAAACAACCGCTAAGGTTTTTAAAAGTATGGTTTTATAAAACACAAAGTCCACAAAGCTTTGTATTCATCTAGCTTTGCGAACTTTGTGTTTTCTATGCGAAAGGAACGCAGATGATACGGATTTACAAAAGTAAAAACACGGATTAAAAGGATTTTTAAAAATAATAGATAAAAATCCGTTTAATCCGCGTTCCTCTATAGACAATCTAAAAAAACCTAATCTCTTTGTGAAATAACCGCAAAGGTCGCCAAGATTTTTAAAAATATGATTTTACAAAAAACACAAAGTCCGCAAAGCTTTGTGTTGATCTAGCTTTGCGAACTTTGCGTTTTCTATGCGTGAGTAAAATTAAATCTTAGCGCACTTTGCGGTTAAACCCTTATACTAATAAAGCAGCTTTCAACCCTTCTAAAT
>NZ_NCWQ01000201.1:0-760 GCF_002156885.1 Flavobacterium sp. AJR
AAAGTGAGAATTATTGTGATTAATACTGAAATAATACTAAAAAAATGGAATCAAGTTTTTCAAATGGCGTTAATATTTATGCCCCTCAATCTAGAATTGAACTTATAAATTATGCTGTTTTTAATCATAAAATTTTAGTTGCTGTAAATGCAGAAAAAATACTCCACGCAACTAATAAAAGTCGTTCTATTATTAATAGAAATTTGGGCTATCCAGATGGAATTGGGGCAGTTTGGGCACTTCGCAAAAAGGGTTTTAAAAAAGCAGTAAAAATTCCTGGATGTGAACTTTGGTTAGACATAATTGCTGCATATCATACTACTAAAACATTTTATTTAGTTGGAGGAAAAGACGAAGTAATTGAAGCCACTGTTAAAAAATTAAAAAAAGATTTTATAGGCATTCAGATCTTAAATTATAGGAATGGTTTTCTAAAAACGGATGAAGAAAAAGAAGATTTAATAAAAAATATAGTCGAAAAACAACCTGATATTGTTTTCGTAGCAATGGGTTCTCCTAAACAAGAACTACTAATGGAAGAAATTCAAAAGAGACATAAAGCTACTTATCAAGGATTAGGAGGGAGTTTTGATGTATTTACTGGCCATGTTCAACGTGCACCAAAATGGTGGATAAATAACAATCTAGAATGGGCTTATCGTTTAGTATGTCAGCCTTTACGCATAAAAAGACAAATTCATTTAGTTCGATTTTTTGCTTTACTCCAGTTTAATAAGCTTTAAACAATAAATAAATAAAT
>NZ_NCWQ01000202.1:0-714 GCF_002156885.1 Flavobacterium sp. AJR
AGATGCATAAGATGCATAATAAGTAGTAGTACCAGGTGTATTTGTATCAGCCAAACCTGACCCTTCTACACCAACTGGGTTAAAAGTTGGCCCGCTGCCAAGTGAATCTCCTCCGGTGCTTGATTTATACCAATAAACTATATCATCTAAAATAAATTCTCCTCCTATAGGCGGCTCAACTCTCCAGGTATAATCATACATATTATCGTCTCCGCTAAATTGAGTATAAACAGAAATCAAAGTGTACTCAACTCCAGCGACCAAATTTGCGCTAAATTCTGGTTCAGTAAATAAATAATTATTTCCTACTCCTACTATCCATTGCCCACCTCTATCACAGTAGCCTGGTGTAAAATCACCTGTATAAATATATGCTGATCCACTGTATTCACGTCTGTTATCCATTTTAAAATTGTACTCTCCCGAAGCACTTACTGTAAATTTTGTTGCTGTATACTGATTTTCCCCAACAGTACCAAATTTACATGTATACATATCATTCTTACGTGCAGTCGGCAAAGGAGCACTCGGATCTCTTTCTGTATTCCATAAACCCATAAATTCCGTAACTGAATGCGCAGGAATTGTTGCCGATAGCGAACCACTACCTCCCTTACATATACTTACTGATTCTACCTCAATTTTTGGAATATCATTCACAATTATCTTTCCTTCTGCATAAATATTCCCGCAACCTCCAATTAATGGTATTTT
>NZ_NCWQ01000203.1:0-701 GCF_002156885.1 Flavobacterium sp. AJR
AGTCAGCGATGAAGAAGAGAAAAGGTAGCGTGGGAGGGAGCTGGAGATTAGATGAGACCTATATCAAAGTAAATGGTATTTGGTGTTATTTATATAGAGCAGTAGATAAATTAGGCAATACAGTAGACTTTCTTTTGACCAGAAAAAGACAGAGAATGAGTGCGCAGTCATTTCTAATTAAAGCAATTAGTGATAACTACAGGCCAAGAGCAATAAACATTGATAAAAGTGGTTCTAATACTGCCCCTATCAAAGTCTATAACAAGCGTTTATGCTCAAAGATTAAAATCCGGCAGTGTAAATATCTCAACAATATTGTAGAACAGGACCATCGATTTATAAAATGGCGAATACAAAACGGGTTAGGTTTTAAAAGTTTTGAATCGGCTAGGCGAACATTGAGTGGAATTGAAGTTGTGCATATGCTTAGAAAGAATCAGATGGTCAAACCAGGGAAATCTATGTTTAAATCATTCTGTAAACTGGCATGCTAAATTTTAAATCACTTAAATTCTTATATTTGATTCTGATAGATGCGACAGAACCTAATATAAACTATTTATATTAAATGTGAAATTGCTTATCTTTGCTCAAATGAGTAAAAATCTTTATATAATAGCAGGGTGTAATGGAGCAGGTAAAACAACCGCTTCATTTACAATACTTCCAGAAATATTAAATTGTAAGGAGTTTGTAAATGC